>JASFMF010000192.1:0-4779 GCA_050117705.1 Phycisphaerales bacterium | reverse complement strand
CAACCGGACCTGGTCCTGGCACCATATTGATAACTCCCGGCGGCATACCGGCTTCTTCCAATATTTTCATAATAAAGTAAGCCGGCAGCACCGCCGCCGATGCGGGCTTCCAAACAACCGTATTGCCCATAAGTGCCGGTGCAGTCGGAAGATTACCTGCAATCGATGTAAAATTAAACGGCGTCAAAGCCAGAACAAATCCATCCAGAGGGCGATGTTCCATATAATTTAAAATACCCGCCGAGGACATCGGCTGGTCGCCATATACCTCTTCCATATAGTGTGGATTAAAACGCCAAAAATCTATAAGCTCACACGCAGAATCTATCTCCGCCTGATGCGGCGTCTTGCTCATATTAAGCATAGTGGCGGCGTTAAGAGTCTGCCGGTACTTCCCTGATAATAATTCGGCCGCTTTGAGTAATACTACCGCCCTTGATTCCCAGGGCATCTCACCCCATTCTTTCTTGGCCTTTTGTGCTGCATCGACCGCTTTGATAGCATAGTCTGCGTCAGCCTGGTGATATTTACCTAATAGATGCCTGTAGTCGTGCGGACAACGTATATCTGCAAGATTTCCACTACGTATTTCTTCGCCATCGATTATCATCGGCACTTCCACCTGTCCATTCAGCATTTCTTTAAGCTTATTTGACAATGCGGTACGCCCCGGACTGCCCGGTGCATACTGCAGGCATGGTTCATTAGCCGGTTGAGGGATACGAAAAATACCATTAAACATTTGTGCCTCCTATAATAAGCGTTTGAAATTTCACAATTGACGAATTGGGGTATTGTCCCCTATTACCGTTAAAAAGTCAATTGTTCTATAAATGTTTTTTAATCCTATAGTTAAGCTTTCTATCAGACATGGAAACTCAGCCTAATCTCAAATGGAAAAATCGGAAACATTTAATAGATGAAAAAGCTGAAAATCTAATATTTGATGATTTCAGGCCTTACTCCTGGCAGTGAGAAAATCAACCGCTTTTTTAATATCCTCAACCGTCGAGATTAAGAACAATTCGTCACCTTCATTTAAGACCTGCTTGCCTCTTGGAATTGAGAACTCTTCGGTTTGCTGGTTATAAACAGCAATGAAAACACACTGCGATGGAAAATGACGATTTCCTACTATATCCTGAATGCTCTTGCCGGCGACTTTTGCCTGTTCAGGCACGATAATCATAAATATGTTGGCCTTGCCTCCGCCAATAGTGGTTATTCTTCTGACCTGCGGATGTTCGATATCCATCATAATCTGACTAACCATCAAGTCTGTCACACGAACAATCGAGTGGACACCGGCAACCCTATAAGCATTCTTATATGCAGGGTCTCGCATCCTTACAATTACCTGGGGTACATCGAAGCTCTTGGCTAATATTGCACAGGCAAGATTATCAGAATCATTGCCTGTCGTTGCAACCACCACATCGGCTTTTGCAATTCCGGCCTCACTCAAAGCTTCAATACTCGTTGCACTTGCATTGATTGCGATAACTCCGGTTTCGGCATACAGCTTGTCACAAATATCCTTTTGCCGTTCAATTAAAACTACATCATGTTTGTTATCCAGCAATCTACGAACAAGCCCGCCGCCAACCATTCCACCGCCAGTAACTACGATATACATTTTAATACCTCCAAGTACGGATAATCCTTATACATGCTTTTTGCTCCGGCCAATTAATTCCAGGCCTTTCTTGAAAATAAAAGCAACACCGGCAATATTTCCAGTCTTCCCGCCAGCATGCCAAAAATATACGTCAGCTTCACAACAGGGTGAATACTTATCATATCAGCACCTGATATATAACATGGACCGATATTGCCCATTGCAGAAAACATCCCTGAAAACGACTGCCAGGGACTTTGACTTGAAAACAAAGCCGTAATCACTCCACCAATCAATAATAATGCCATCCAGGTAAAAAATAAAGCACCTATCCGATGCACTTCATCTTCCGAAAATATCTTCTTGTCAATAACAAGCCCTGCAGATGCCATATCGGAAGTTCTAAGCTTAAAAAGCTCTCTGAACATCAACCGATTAAGTATGGCGATGCGTAAAACCTTAAAACCGCCACTTGTTGACCCAATACAACCGCCAATGACCATCATAACAAGAAACAATTGCCTGGCCGCAGTGCCGAAGAAATCAGAACCGATATATTTTGTTGAAAAACCACTTGTTGTAAGAATAGAAACAACCTGGAAAATACTATGTCGAAACGAACGCTCAAATTCGCCAAGGTCAACGGCAGTGCCACTTTTAAAGAGGGCAGCAAAAGCGCCGGTTCTGTAAAGGCGCTCTATCAAAATGACTAATACAAAGGCCGCTATAAACCGCCACCAATAACGTATCTCAATATTATCCCACAGGGCCTTAAAGTCTCCGGTTAAAAGACGATAATGAACTAAAAAGTTAATACCACCCAACATCATTATAAACGTGAGAGTATATTCTATTAGCCTGTAATTGGGATGTTCCATCAGGCTGTAAAATCCTATACTACTATCGTGGGGAGAAAATCCACCGGTGGACAATGCGGAAAAAGCGTGGCAGACAGCATCGAAAACCGGCATCTTTTCAATAACAAGAACTATAACAGCTAATAATGTAAATATCACATATATAACCCAAATAATCCTGAGCGTACTGAATAACCCGGGTGCCGGCCTTCGAGAAGAAATTTTATGACTTTCAGCTCCAAAGATACGATGAGCTCCGCTTGCCTGAAAAGTCAGCACCAGGAAAAAGGAAAGTATGCCTATTCCACCAAGCCACTGTGTAAGCGCACGCCAAAAAAGAATACTTCTCGGCATATTATCCAGACCGGAAAAAATCGTAAAACCAGTCGTTGTAAAACCACTCATAGCTTCAAAATAGGCATCAAGATAGCTCAAAGAAGTTGCCATCCGAAAAGGCAAGGCACCCACCGCTGATACAAAAAGCCAGCTAAGAGCGCATACAAGCATAGAACTGGTGGCATCAAGTACCTGAGATTTAAACTTGTGGCGTAAAATAAATCCAAGTGAAAATGAAATTAGAGCCGAGACAACAAAAGCTGTTGCGGTAATCCAACCGTCACCCATTCGTCCCCAGTAAATGAGAACAACGATAATCGGGAACAAAAGAATCAGGCCTAATATCTCAAGCAGATTCCCTAAAAAATGGAATATGCAATTGATTCGCCGAAATCCCTTTCTCATTCGCAGCTCCATAGTTTACCAACACCTTTACCGGCCCGGCCTTAGAATTATAATCTCAGTGCTGACTTTTGCAAGCTATTTAGTCCGTCAAAATAGAATGAGACTGTCACAAAAGATATTCAGAGATAAAATTTGTGCTTTTGTGTTCCCTGTTATTTCCGTATAATAAGGGATATTCTGCACAAGGGAAATTAAGGAAAACAGCAATAACGTTTTCAATCATTATATTTGACTGTTAAATAAAAGCATATTCCCGATAACAAAATACTTAAGGCAGTGTGAAATGAATGACATCGAGCGATTTCAACAACTTATCGACAGTGGATATGATTGCATATCCATTGTAACCTATGAAGAACGTTATACACTGGAAATGATATGTCAAACCGCAATTGACCTTAAACGAAGCATGTGGATATGGTCCGTTGCCGGAGGAGTCAGGGAAGGTTTTCTATCCTACAGTCCATTTATAGCCGATACCGAGGCACCTACCGCCGGCCTTCGACAATTCGCAGATACAAAAGATGAATCAATTTGCGTGACCCTCGACCTTGCCGAACATCTTAAAAAAGGCACAACACTGCGCGCTCTGCGTGACCTCATTGACCTCTTCGAGAAGAACGGCAGCACACTGGTAATGATTGACAGCAACGATACACTGCCGGAAGTCGTGAAATCTTATGCCAAACCATTTGAAATTTCTTATCCAAGCCGTCAGGAGCTGTTAAAAATTGTTAGAAATACATTGCAGCATTTCCATCGTAAAAAACCTATCGAAATCGGTATTTCGCAAAAAGGGCTTGACACTATTATCCGTAACCTTCGCGGCCTGACCCGCCGCCAGGCTGAACGTATTATTATCGATGCCGCCGCCCACAACAGACGCTTCGACGACAACGACATAAACATCGTGATCGGAAGCAAACGAAAAATGATTCAGCGAGGAGGGCTGCTCGAATATATTCAAACACCACTGGACCTAAGCGAAATCGGCGGTATGAAGAGCCTTAAGAAATGGCTGAACCAGCGTAAAGATGCATTTAGCCCCAAAGCAAAAGAATTCGGTATTGATGCACCGAAAGGAGTACTTATGCTCGGTGTTCAGGGTGCTGGTAAAAGCCTTTGCGCTAAAGCCATCGCAACCGCCTGGCATCAGCCACTTTTGAGAATGGACCCGGGCGCTTTATACGCCAGCTTTATCGGTGAATCCGAGAGAAACCTACGCGATGCACTGCGGCAAACTGAAATGATGGCGCCTGTAATTCTGTGGATTGACGAAATCGAAAAAGCCTTTGCCTCAGCCGCCAGCCGAAGCGCCGACGGGGGCCTGTCCCAAAGGATGTTTGGTACCCTTCTGACATGGTTACAGGAACACGAAGCACCTGTATTCGTAGTAGCCACCGCCAATGACATCGGAGCTTTACCTCCTGAGTTACTCCGCAAAGGACGTTTCGATGAAATATTCTTCGTTGACTTGCCCAACCAGGATGTTCGGAAAGAAATATTTAAAATCCATTTAATGAAACGCAAACGAGACCCAAAAAAGTTCGACCTGGATGCTCT
>JASFMF010000191.1:0-4795 GCA_050117705.1 Phycisphaerales bacterium | reverse complement strand
CCCATGTGTCGGTCAGGTTTTTCTCGTGCCGGCCTGTTTTAGGATTTATGGAGCTATAAAACAGACCGTGCTCGTTTCGAGCGACTTGCAGGATTCGGTCGAGCATTTCGTGGATTGGTCCGGCGTATGCCAGTTTTTTGGCCGGCGCCGCGGAACTGACCGTTGCATATAACTCACACAGACCTGAGATAATTTCACAACCATGATCTCGCAACAAGAGCAGGCTTTCGTTTCTTGTTGGGTGGTGTCTGTCCAGCAGATAATAGTCTCCGAGTCTTATCGCCCAGTTCAGATATTTCTTGTCGCCGGTCATCCAGTAGATGCGCGATAAAATCTGTAGCTGTTCACCGTTGATTTCATGGTCGATTGAGAGAATTCTTCCGTATTTGGTTTCGATGGTCGCATTTCTCCAAATATCGTCAAGCATATTGAGCATACGTTCCGACCATGGACTTGGACCGAGCCATTCTGTTAACGGCAGCAAGCCGTCTTTGATATATTCCGAGGAACCGAAAATAATTCTTGGTATAATGATTTGTTTGTATAGAAAATCTTCTTTTGAAAAAGAGTATATGTCCGGAAGATGTCCAACGCGGGATGTAAGTATTGTTTCGGCGCGAAGCATCTCACGCATTCGCCCTTCGAAGAGAGATTCATCGGTTAGTGCCGCGGTAAGGACCATAAATGGGTAATTGTCTGCGGCGCAGTCCTGAGGATTCCATACGTCTGTGTCTATGGTCAGGTCTCGTGGTATTAGTCTGGTTTTTGGGTCTGCATGATTTAGCCAGCCTCTGACGTAATTTCGACAGCGAATAAAGCCTTCGTTTGCGAGCTTTCCGTTTTCGGCGGCTGCTTCGAAATCCGGGTCGTCAATCCCGTTGATTTTTCCTATACCGCTTCTTGCCAGCCGTTTGAGTTTGCTTAAGTGGTCTTCGTAAACACCTCGCGGATCGGTCCTGTACTTTTTACACAGCGATGCGGCCATTCCGACAAGCTCTCCCATCATGCCGCAGGTGCGCATCACGCGGACCGTGCCCAATGCCACGTGGGTGACGCTTATGCATCGGCCGGCCATCATCAGGTTGCTGATGTTCCGGGAATAAAGGCAGCGATACGGGATTTGACATGGTCTGATTTTTCTGCTTTTGGCGACTGCGAGGAACTCTTCGCCGGGGAAGTGTTCAGAGTTTTTCGGGTCGGGATAGTGCAGGTCGATAGGCCATGTTGCTGTGACGAACGAATCGGGGAAAGTTTTTCGTCTCTGGATGTCCTGCTGTTTTAGTATGATATCGCCGAGCAGCCGGCGAGATTCCCGTTTGCCTGCTATGTAGGCCACCCAGTCGAGCTGATAGTTGGCGTATTTGTCTTTGTTGCGGCTGCGGTTTTTCAGAAAGGCCCAGTTGCCGTATACGGCGCGAAAGGCATAGTCGCGGATATACTCGGCTTCGGTAATCTGGTCGCGCTGCAAACCGGTTTCCCAGTTCCAGTCGCCTCTGAGTGTGTGCAGGCAGCTTTCTTCGCTGAGCTGTAGCGCCCAGGTACATTTGGGAAAGCCTGATGGTCGTTTGCTCTGACCTGCATACCATTGTATCGAGGCGCCCATAGTCATTTTGTCGGCCTTTTCCGGAGCGAATGACTCGTTTGTTTGGTCCTTGCCTTCACGGCCCATACGATAGTCTGCACCGGCCAGATAACCAACGGAGCCGTCACCGGTGCAATCGACGAACAGCGGCGCGGCAAAACTAAGCTCTGTGCTGTTTTCGATGTGCCGGGCGATAACTGCAACGATGCGGTTTTGCTGCTTCAGGACTTTGAATACGTGCATATTTAGAAACGGGCTGATATTTTTCTCTGCTTTTACAACGGTCAGTTTTCTGTTGTCCTCGTAGTATGAGGCCGGCTGGGCGTTTCCTCGATAGCCTGAATCAAGCTCCCTTACGACACTGCCGAGCGCCGGATAGGGTGGAAGGTTGGTTTCACCGTTTAGATGAACGCGAACTTCGGAGCTGTTGTTTCCTCCGAGTACGGGCCGGTTTTGTATCAAAGCAACCCGCAGGCCGAGCCTTGCCGCAGATATAGCGGTGCATGTTCCTGCCATTCCGCCGCCGACAACGACCAAGTCGAAATTGCCGGCCTTCTGTGGTGTGTCGGGTAAGCCGAGCGCTTTGCGCCGGACGACTGCCAATAGTTCGCCATCGTCAGGCGGGATAAAGCTGTCATCGGTAGTGAATATAATTGCATCGCATCGGCCTTCGAAGCCGGTCAAATCGTGCAGTGCGATGGCGGTTTTCCTGTTGGTTATCTGAACCGTCCTGCCGTCCTGCCAGTGCCAGTAGGGGCTTTTCATACCGAAGATGGTTGTGAGTGGTTTGCCGTTAACGAATAACAGGAACTTGCCGGGAGCGCCCGGCGCATTCCATGGCCCGACCCAGTCGCGCGTGCGTACCCATACGCGATAGTTGCCGGGAGCGGGAAACATGACGACCATTTCGGCGTTGTCAACGGGCCGGCCAAGGCCGTGAGCCAGAAGAAACGGTGAGCCCATCTGGTCGGTGAATTGCTGGTCAATTACCCAGCCGCCACGGTTAGTGAAGGACTCAGCTTCAATGAAAACGAAGTTCGCTTTGGTTAAAGAAACCGGCGATAATAGCAGAGTTATTAATAACAGCTTTACAATAACAGATGTATTATTTCTCATTCTTTCAGTGAACTCCTGAATATTACAAATACATAATTTCTTATCGGTCGGATTCTACCCGGCGTTTAGCGTGGTGATGAAAAACAAGCGCTTATTTTCTGTAATTAACGGCTTTATCAGTGCTATTTAACTTTTTCCTGATGTGGTTTGTTTTTTTTCTTCAGCAAGGATTGCCAGTAATCTGCCAGCGGTTTGCTCGCGGAAAGAAGTTAGAGTACATTTTGAGAATTTCAGTTTAGTGGTTTAGTTGATTATAGATATTGCTGCGATGGCCGATAGTAGCAACAATAACAAGAAGTTTTTCGTGCTGAAACTGGTAAATAATACGGTAAGAGCCTGAACGAAGACGATATAATTTTTCTTTACTGTGAAGCATTTTACTGTTTGGAGGGTGTGGGTTGACAGATAAAGATTCTATTCGTTTGATAAGTTGTTTCTGTGTCTTTTTTGATTGAGCTGCAATAAACTTCTGAGCTCTCGGTTTCAATTCAACATTGTACATCCATGTATAATCTCAATCTTAAATCCCGAGCTGTTTTTTAAAATCATCAAGACTTATACTCCCCGGCTCCTTTAAGGCTTCAAGAGCATCGTGCAAATCGGCTTCATCCTCCAATGCCCCGGCAGCATCCATGTCCGGCGGGGGATAGCGATAGAAACGCAGCGGTATGTCACTGCAAAGGTTTTTTATTTCCTCGAAAGGTGGTTCTTGTCCTTCAACAGTAAGCGCAGCTACTTCAATCCCGAAATCGGTTCCGAATCGAAACTCATACGATTCTGTATCGCAACCCTCTACTATTGTATCACTCATTTGCGGAGTCATTGTTCTTATCTCCTCGCTGTGGTTGTATTTGTTTGCAATTTATTCTACGTTCGCCTAAAAGGCTTGTTCCCACGTATATTTGAAGCCTATACTCGCCGGGGTGCGGGAATACGATACCTTCTAATCCGAATCCCAAAGCGACAACCTGTTTGACATCAACGAATTTCCCTTCAAATGGCTGTTCAAATATAATCTGGTGGTTCTCTTTGACATCTACCAGCCGCGTAGTTATCTCTACCTCACCGTGCCCATTTGTCAGTTCGAAAAAAAAGGCAAGTCGTCCATGTCGAGCCGGATACTTGGGTGCACTAATGGTTTGAATCACACCTATAATGCTCGGCATACCGGTCAAACGGTCAAAAATAACTCTGTCACAGACGATAGCTGAAAGCAAAACAGGTGGAGGTAGTTTTTCCTTTTTTTCTCCAGACATCAATCACCCTATAAAATATACTATATATTCTTTTCGGCAAAGAGTCAAGGCTTCTTTGAAATTTCCATGGATTCTGACAACTTGTACAGCTTATACGGACGAATATTAGCGTCAAGAGAAATTTCTTGTATTTTTTATGTTAAAAAGCCTGTTTTTTTCATTAATCTATTTTTTAGGAAAACCGATGGAATTATCGGACTTGCTCTTTCGTTGTTCTTCAGCGAGGATTGCCAGTAATCTTCCGGCGGTGCGCTCGGAAAACGGCGGGGATTGTTGCGTGTCAGTGGATTGAGGCTCGTTCAAGACCTGCGTCTTCCTGCCGGTCTGCAACATAGGCATAGAGATTATGTCGAGGCATGCCCGGCGTGCGGTTTCCGGCTTTTCGGAGTCGGTTAGCTGAATCAGCTTTGTGGCCGCAAGCGGAGCGTATCTGGCAATCAGCATGGCACTTTGACGATATGAAGAGGCAATCCGCCTGTCGAACTGCTCGGTAAAGTTATCATCGCTCTGCCATTTATCAAAGAGAGTTCTGCTTACCTTGTATTTATCCAGAACGTCCTGCTCGTCAAGGTCGCCTGTAAACAGCTCCTCTATTACGGCAAGCTGTCTTTTACTTAGCCGTTTTTCTTCAGACATTGTTCGGCCCCCCTTCCTGTTTTCGGGTGATGATGGTTAGTCAATCAGCGCACATGGCGTTGTATGCCCTAAGTTGTCGGAACCAGACGGTTAATTCGCTGCTCAGAGATTGAATGTAATGGGTTTTAGGATTTTCTCCCGCGTTTCTTTCGAGGTCTTGATTTGATTGTTTTAAGGTAGCGGGCGGTTTTCTTCAATCCTAACT
>JASFMF010000190.1:0-4807 GCA_050117705.1 Phycisphaerales bacterium | reverse complement strand
TCAAAGGATGGGCGAGGGTGTCGTCCAGTACGGGAGCGCTTTTATTAATCAAATTCCTTAGACTATAGAAGATTTTCGTGGCCAGTGGCAATTTTATATAGTAACGATGGCTGCCCTGGGATTTACCACATACCGCTTCATGGGCTTTTTGTTGGATGAAAAATTTGAAGAGAGTATGAGACATTCAGACCGGGCCCATCGAAATTTCACTTCTTGAAACTAATCCATACAACGTTTTTAAACCAAGTATTGATTTTCAGTTAAATTCGTACGTTTTCTTTGTTCTAAGGTAGATTTTAAGGTTTTTCTTGACGCGCAGTTAGCTAATGTGGTATAAATATTAGTGCAGTCAATCTTTTCAAGAGGTGAAAATTACTTTTAAAATTTTAAGGAGAGAGGTATAATCAAGCCATAAAATTTCTCGGCGGGATATAAGAGAAATATAACGAGTCTAAAGTTGTTATGTGTTGTTTTATTTCCACTCTTTATTGAAGGAGGATTGTTATGTGTAGGAAACTAACTAATCTGATTGTACTGGTTTTTGCATTGGTTTTCATTCAGGCGGACGCAGCTAAGGCTTTTAACCTGGATGACCCTGATCTTATTGCCTATTGGGCATTCGATGAGGGGGCCGGCACGGTAGCTGCCGACCTGTCCGGCAATGGTTACGACGGCACTCTTTTCGACGGTACGACCTGGATCGAAGGTGTCTATGGCAATGCATTGCAGTTCGACGGGCGTGATGCATATGTGGGTACCGGCGAGAGTTTTCTCAATGGCGTAAGTGCATTCACGTTGGCAGGATGGGTCAGCGCGAGCAATACTAATGCTTACACAAGCCTTTTTGGCCAGAATGACTTAGTAGAGTTCGGGTTTACAACGGAGAACGGCGGTCAGCTCGGAACCTGGATGTTCGGCAATAATTGGGTGTTTGTCGGTGCAGACTATGACTTTCCTTATCCTTCATGGCACCACGTGGCTTTGGTGGGAGGTGCGGAAGGGGTTGTAATCTACATCGACGGCCAGGTGGCGGCGAGCGACCCGGGGACTGTATCAAGCGGCAGTTCAAGCTTTGCATTCGCCATCGGTGGGAATGTCTTTAATGCCACCGGAAACTGGCTTTTGGGAGAGATTGATGATGTCTGGGTTTTCAGCCGGGCTTTAACACAAGAGGAGATTATTGATGTTATGCTGAGTGCCTCTGCCAGCTCTGAACCAAATCCTGAGGACGGAGCCACAGATGTATCAAGAGAAGTAATTCTTAGCTGGAAGCCGGCGGAGATTACCTATACGCATGATGTTTATTTCGGAACAGTCTTCGATGATGTCAATGATGCCACCAGGAATAATTCGCTTGACGTACTTCTCAGCCAAGGCCAGGATGCCAATACTTATGAACCCGCTCGTCTCGAATTAGGCCGGACGTATTACTGGCGGATTGATGAGATTAATGCCCCCTCGGATAATACGGTATTTCCGGGCGAGGTCTGGAGCTTTACAGTCGAGCCATTTGCTTATGCAATCGAGAATATAACTGTGACTGCATCGAGTAGTGATGTAGATAAAGGACCTGAAAATGCTGTGAACGGTTCGGGGCTGGATGAAAGTGGTTTACTGCATAACAATATAAGCGTAAACAATATGTGGCTCAGTAGCCCAGCCGGAGAACAGCCGACATGGATAGGATTCGAATTCGATGATGTTTACAAACTTCACGAAATGTGGGTATGGAACTCTAATGACAGTGTAGAACCAGTAATAGGTTTCGGAATTAGAGAAGCCGTAATTGAGTATTCAGTTGATGGCGTCGAGTATATGACACTGGGAACTACTCATGAGTTCGCACGTGCACCTGGCTTGGGCGGCTACGCGCACAATGCTACTATCGATTTCGGTGGTTTGGCAGTAAAATATGTCAAAATTACTGCTAACAGTAACTGGGGAGGTATTTTGGACCAGTATGGTCTTAGCGAAGTACGATTCCTCTACAAACCTGTACATGCAAGAGAGCCCAATCCTGCTGCCGGGGCGACAGGTGTTCCTCTGGATGTAACTCTTGACTGGAGAGCAGGGAGAGAAGCTGCCGAACATAACGTTTACTTCAGTGATGACCAGCAGGCTGTAATAGACGGCACAGCAGACATCACTACTATAACTGACGCTGGCTTTGGTCCACTGGATCTTGATTTAGGCAAGATTTATTATTGGCGCATTGATGAGGTCAATAACGCTGAGACTCCCGGCATCTGGGAGGGTGAGACTTGGAACTTTACGACATTCGAGTATTTTGTGGTGGATGATTTCGAGGATTACAATGACTTTGAACCTGACAGGATATTTGATATGTGGGCGGATGGATGGAATATTCCAACGAATGGTTCGACTATAGGTTATCCTGAACCTATTTTTACCTCGGGAGAGCATTTCGTCGAAACGAATGTTGTCCATAGTGGTTCTCAGTCTATGCCGTATTTTTACGACAATAGTGCCGGAAATTCCGAGGCTACTTTTACGTTAAGCTCTCGTCGAAACTGGACCGAGAAAGGCATTGGATCCTTAACGCTCTGGTTCCGAGGTAATGCCGCAGGTTTTGTAGAGGACCCGGCAGGAATATATACTATAAACGCAACCGGCTCAGATATCTGGGGCATAGCTGACGAGTTTCGCTACGCCTTTAAGCTATTGTCCGGCCCGGGATCAATTACAGCTAAAGTCGAAAGCATTGAGAACACGGACCCCTGGGCCAAGGCGGGCGTGATGATTCGCCAGAGTCTCGATGCTAATACAAAATTCGCTGCAGTTTATATCACACCTGGTAGCGGTTGCAGATTTCAGGGTCGTTTTAATGTAGCTGTTGATGCTTCCTCCGACGACACGGAGGTGACTACTGAACAAACGGCAATTACTGCTCCTTACTGGATAAGGATAGACCGTGATGCCCTCGATAACTTCAGGGGTTACTACTCCAGTGACGGCGTCAATTGGGTGGAGATGTCGTGGAGTCCACAGAATACAGCGATGCCTACTGATGTATATATAGGCCTGGCGCTGACCAGCCATAACACCAATGAAGCATGCACGGCGGTATTTTCCAACGTCCAGACTACAGGCGCGGTGAGTCCGCAGGTGTGGACGCAGCAAGCTATTGGAGTAGATATGCCCAGTAACGAGGCTGTGCAGATGTACGTTGTACTGAATGAAAATGTCGTGGTTTATAATGATAATCCCGATGCATCTCAGGTTGATGAGTGGACAGAATGGAATATCGACTTGCAGAAGTTTGCAGACCAGGGTATTGACCTTACCGATGTCGATTCGCTTGGAATTGGTTTCGGTGACAGGAGCAATCCGCAACTCGGTGGTGCGGGAGTAGTGTACTTCGATGATATTCGACTGTATCCTCCACGACCGGCACCTTAAAGCCGGGATTCAGCCGCTGATTAGAATCGTATGGTTACGTTAGATTTATATTAATTCCAGTCTTATGTCGATTGACTTGGTATAAGCCTCTTATTAATTGGTAGATGATTCCGTCTAAGGCGGATATGCCACAATGAGCAGAACACGCAATTTTGCGATATCACGGCATAAAAGAGGCATATAATCCTTGACGAGAGATTGGTTAATGTGGTATAAATATAGGTATGGTTTGGCTTTCCAGGAGGTGAAAATTACACTTTTAGAGCAGATTTAATATATGAAACACGAAGTTTTTATCAAGAACTGTGGGGTTGCGAAATAGGGGATTTAGATTTAAACGGACAATTTTTATAACGAAGAAAGGAGGAGTTGGTTAATATCCACTTATCCAGCTAAAAACCTAAGAAACATATAAGAACCATTCGTTATTTTAATTAATAAAGAGTATTTTGGTATGCAGCTTAAGAATTTCACTGAATTTGCATTGATCTTCAAGAATTATTGATAAGGAGGACTATTATGTGTACAAAAGCGTCTTGTGTAATTTTTGTTATTTTTACGTTGAGTCTGGCGACTACGACTTACAGCATAGAAATAGGAAACTTCGAAAACGATCTGACCGGATGGAGTGTGGTCGAACCCAACGTCACAACAAGTTTTAGTACGACAGGTGCTACCTCAGGTCAGAGCAGTCTCAAGATTGAGCCTCTTACCGGCCTTCAGGATGTTGCCGTGTTCGACCTGTTAGGCCAAGGTATGGCTAACCAGTTCAGGAATAACCTCAAGGCCTCGATGGACGTTACCCGGCTGCTTTCAGACTGGACGGACGTCGGAAGCTCATGGAACGATATATACATGGCCGTCAGGGCCGGTAGTAACGATCGCGAGGGTATCGGGAATCCAACATGGGAATTCCGTGACGATATGGAAGGTGATGCGGATTGGTGGGTTGCTATTGGTGATGAAACAATGACTTTCGAATATGACTATTCTTTGACTCTAAATCAGATTGACTTTTCCAACCTCGATTATCTTGAGCTTATCGTCGTTACAAACTGGGGAGGATTCGATCCCGGCGGTGTTTACTATATTGACAATATTCAAATCTACGGCGGCGGGCCCGCTTACGACCCCGAACCTGTCGACGGCGCAAGGGATGTTTCGAGAGCGACTACTCTTAGCTGGACGTCAGGAATATATGCCGATACACATGATATATATTTCGGCACCGATCTTGATGATGTTAACAATGCCACCAGAGACAATCCACTGGGTGTATTGGTTGGACAGGATGAAACCGCCAACACTTATAATCCCGGCGAACTTATATCCGGCGAGAATTATTTCTGGAGGATTGATGAAGTAAGCGGCCCCAACATCTGGAAAG
>JASFMF010000189.1:0-4836 GCA_050117705.1 Phycisphaerales bacterium | reverse complement strand
GACTTCTAAGCGAAGACCGTAAAGAAGAAGGTTTGGCACTTTCTCTAAGTGTGGCGGACAACATAACGCTTTCCAAGCTTAAAGGCTTCGGCTTATTCGGTCTGGTGTTACCGAGTCGACAGGATAAAGCTACACGTAGCTGGCTGGAGCGTTTGGATATACGCTGCCTTGGGCCCCGGCAGCCCGTGTCGTCTCTCTCGGGCGGTAACCAGCAGAAGGTTGCGCTTGCACGATTGCTGCAGCACGATGTGGATGTATTGCTGCTGGATGAACCTACCCGGGGTATTGACGTAGCCGCAAAGGCGCTGGTTTATAAACTGATTAATGAATTGGCAACAGGCTCATCAACCGGAGAAAAGAAACCTAAGGCAGTGCTAATAGTCAGCAGTTATTTGCCTGAGCTGATGGGGGTTTGCGACCGTGTGGCGGTTATGTGCCGGGGTATGCTGGGGCCGACACGCCGGATCGATGAAGTGGACGAGCATAAACTTATGCTGGAGGCAACCGGACAGGAGATCACTGCATGAGTGACACAGAAATAACACTAAAAGAAAACAGAAGATTCAACTGGCGAAACTGGCTGAATACTATTGGGCCTGTGCTGGCTTTAGTAGTCGTTTACGGAATATTCGTATTGATTGCACCTCCAAGCTTTGCCACTACGCGGAACCTGGAAATGATTGCGCGACAGACGACGATAGTCGGTGTAGCGGCTTTAGGGATGACCATGGTGATTATTTCCGGCGGTATTGACCTGTCCGTCGGTTCGATTGTAGCGCTGAGTACCGTAGTTATTGCCTGGCTGCTGCAAAGTGCAGGCGTAAATCCGTTGACAGCGGCAATCGGTGGTGTGTTAGCGGCGGCATTCTTCGGATTCATCAGTGGAATGCTTATAACCCGCCTTCGCGTGGTACCTTTTATTGTCACCTTAGGTATGATGTTAGTCGTTCGCGGTGCAGCCAAAGGAATCGGGCGGGAACAGAAAATCGACGTCGATCCGGAACGCCTGAGATGGCTGGATGGATTGCTGGCTTCCGTTCCGAAAGAGCAAAGCTGGATGCTGCTGCCGCCGGGCGTTTGGATAATGATAATTCTGGCTATAGCAGTAGCAGCTCTGTTGAGATATACCCGACTGGGACGGCATACGTTTGCTATCGGCTCCAACGAACAAACAGCCCGACTATGCGGTGTAGCGGTGGAACGGGTCAAAATAATAGTCTTTACTCTTTGTGCGGCTTTTGCAGGCTTGGCCGGACTAATGCAGTTTTCAAGGCTAACAGTAGGAGACCCTACGGTTGCGGTAGGACTGGAGTTAAATGTAATAGCTGCGGTTGTAATCGGTGGGGGCAGCCTTAGCGGGGGAGAAGGGTCAATTCTTGGTACGCTTGTGGGCGCGCTGATAATGACCGTTATCGCTTCGGGTTGCACGCAGAGGGGGTATCCGAACTGGGTACAGGAGATTATAACCGGCGCGATTATTGTCGTGGCGGTTGCGCTGGACCGTTTGCGACATCGCAGCAGTCTATGATTAAGACGGTAGAAGAAAGAAGTACCGATAAATTATCAGATTTTTTACAGACAATAAGTAAAGGTAAAGGAAACTGAAATATTTTTTCAAATAAGCTTGACAAGTTCAGACGAAGATGGTCTAATATTAACACTATGAGGCAAATTAACCGTGACAATATGAATTGGTGGTGGCCTGCGGGATAAAATCCGACGGGCAAGCGGTTATTTGCTGTAGAAAAAATTTATTAACTTTAAGAAACGCAGCCTGTTGGAAAAAACAGCAGGCTGCGTTTTTTATTTGTGTTTTTAACGTTTTTTGACTAAAAACAGCAGAAATATGTAAAAAAGGTAAAAAAGCAGATAAAGAACCATTGAAAGAAGAGAGATAAAATAAGCGTATATCCGCATTTTATCAGTTTCGACGTCTTCATCGGTATTCGTAAATCAGGTTCAAAATATGGAAGATTACAGGCAAATAATAAATAGTGCTCAGCCGGGGCAAATCGTGCCCATCGTGAAACGAATCGATATTAAAGAGCCGGTGGACTTTTTCGCCAAGCTGAGTAATTACGGCCGGGCCAAAAACTGCTGTTTGTTCGAATCCAGAGAACACCTCGCCGGCTTTACGGAATTAAGCTTCGGCACGGCTAAGCCTGCGCTTTATCTTACCGGAACCGGCGCTGATTTCTCTATTAAGGCCCTGAGCAATACCGGCAAACGCATAATAAATTATCTATCAACCAACAAAGAAAGATTCGCTTTTTGTGAATCGGTCGAATTCAGTCCAGAATCGATTTCAGGCAGGATTAAAAAAATCGAAGAAGTGGTTGACGAGCAAACGCGGCTAACGAGTATAAACCAAATGGATGTATTGAGGGCGGTCGCTTTTTCGTTTAATCTGGCGAGCCAGCCGTTCCGGATAACCTGCGGATTACTCGGCGCTTTAAGCTATGACTTTATAGACCAATTCGAGAAGCTCCCATCGAGTGATAAAGACCTGTTGGGCAATCCCGATTATGAGCTATATTTTGCCGACAATATTTTTTTGATGGACCATGGGAGTGGTCAGGGTTACGTAATTGTTAATTGCATAATAACAAATGGAGACCGTGAGGAAGCAATCGCTGACGCCCAGGATTGTTTTGACTACTATTTCAATATTGCAAGATTTGAGCCACCAAAAGGCCAAAAACATACCGGCTCGCTTCCATCGGCCTCGACAGACACCGAACAGCCGGAATACGAACAAATGGTTCGAGACGCAAAAAAACATATTATAGATGGTGATATTTTTCAGGTCGTTCTGAGCAGGACAATAACCGAGCCATGTCCGGATGAGCCGCTTGATGTCTACAAGCGCCTGCGGGAGTTGAATCCGTCACCTTATATGTTCTATCTGAACACTCCTAATACGGTATTAATGGGTTCGAGTCCTGAGCTTAATCTGCGCGTTAGCGGTGCGGAGACACGCAATGTTGAAATCAGGCCGATAGCAGGTACAAAGCCAAGGGGAAGGGTCGGTAAAAATATCGATGCCGATACCGATTTTAGATATGAAGCCGAACTAAAGCTCGACCGCAAGGAATTAGCAGAGCATATAATGCTGGTTGATTTAGCACGAAATGACATAGCACGAGTGGCAGAGCCCGGTAGCAGAGTCGTGACGGAATTACTAATCGCCGAAAAATATGAGTCTGTCCAGCACCTTGTCAGTAACGTTAAAGGAAAACTCGCCAACGGACTTGATGCATTGAGCGCATATCTCGCCACAATGAATATGGGAACGCTTACGGGGGCTCCGAAGATTGAGGCAATGAAGCTAATCCGTCTGCTGGAAAAAACCAAACGCGGTTACTACGGCGGAGCCGTCTGTTATCTTACGATTGACGGCCAATTCGACAGTTGTATTACAATAAGAAGCCTTCAGGTCAGAGACCATACCGCTTATATTCGAGTCGGTGCAGGAATTGTACACGATAGTGTTCCAAAGACTGAATTCGAGGAGACCGAACATAAAGCCGGCTCCTGTCTGAAAGCAATTCGAGGGGAATAAAAAATAAGTAAGAAAGATATCCTATGGAAAGTAAAAAGAGAAAAGTTCTATTCATAGATAATTTCGATTCATTCACATACAATCTGGTTGATGATTTTTGTAAGCGTGACTGTCAGGCCAAGGTATATCGTGCCGATACTACGATTGAAGAGCTTAAAACATTGGCCGAAGAATTCGAGCCCGATTTGCTTCTAATTTCACCGGGGCCAGGAACACCGGATACGGCGGGTGTTTCACTTTCTGCGGTAGATTATTTCAAAGACAAATTACCGATATTCGGTGTTTGTCTCGGCCATCAGGTCATCGTGCAGAATTTTGGCGGAAAAATCGGTCATGCTCCTGAGCCGATGCATGGTAAGCCTTCGAGAATAACTCACAACGAGAGAGATGTATTTGAGGGTGTCGAAAATCCATTGCAGGCCGGGAGGTACCATAGTCTTGTTGCGGTGAAAATGCCGGGCTGTCTGGAGAAAACCGCAGAATTTGAGAATATTGTAATGGGAGTTCGGCATAAAAAGTTTCCGATATTTGGTGTGCAGTTTCATCCGGAGAGTATTCTTACTCCGGCAGGCGGTAAGATAATTGAGAATATTTTATCAATTGCAGAAAAAGAAACGGCTAAAAGATAAAAGAGGAACCTGATATGGCAACAATAATCGAATACATTAATCCGTTATTGGAAGGTAAGGATTTGAGCTTCGAGCAGGCAACGGGCCTATTAGATGTTATTTTTAATGGTGAAGTACCAGAAGCTCAAATTGCAGCTTTTCTTACTGCGATGCGAATCAAAGGACCGACAGCACCGGAAGTAGCGGGACTGGCCAAATCTTTAAGGTCTCATGCCGTCAAAGTCGAAACCGGTATCGATAATATAGTCGATGTTGTGGGAACAGGCGGCGCGAGGGTAAAGACTTTTAATGTATCAACGGCGGCCGCTATAGTTGCCGCCGGGGCGGGTGTTTATGTAGCTAAGCATGGCAATCGTGCTATCACCAGTAAATGTGGCTCGGCTGATGTGCTCACTGAACTTGGTGTTAAAATAGACCCGGGGCCTGAAGTTGTGGCCGAGTGCATAAGAGAAGCTCACATCGGTTTTATGTTCGCCCCGATGTTCCATCCGGCGATGAAATATGTTCAGCCGATACGCAAGAGCCTCGGCTTTAGAACGGTCTTCAACATTTTAGGGCCTTTAGCGAATCCTGCCGACGTCCCAGCTTTAGTGCTGGGGGTCGCCGAGGAAGGGCTCATGCAAATGATGGCCGAAGCCCTCCACG
>JASFMF010000188.1:0-4844 GCA_050117705.1 Phycisphaerales bacterium | reverse complement strand
GTTCTGTGACAGCTCCCGGCATCCTTACATTTCCGTATCCAAAAACTTCAACAACTTCACGGCTGTGCCCATCCAGAAGTGGTTCAAAGGTATACGCTATCGAATGCATGCAAAAATCCGGTGAGATGTAACCTATCCGAAGCCTTCTATCTGGATCCGGGACATTACTGTGAGAAACTTTGGCCAAAGAAGCCGGGGCATGTATTCGCCCCCATCTCTCGTGCTCTTCAAAAATCATTTGAGGATCCAGGTTCGGCAAATAGTGCAGGTTAAACAGAAAATTGGAATGCATTGCTGCATTGGACGGTTCAATTTCCACAGCCTTTCGAAACAAACCAATACCTTCCCGGGCTTTTCCAGTTCCTATCAACATTCGGGCAAGATTGGCCAGGAGTTCTGCGTTATTCGGGTCTGCTTCGACAGCTTTTGTTTGATATTTTACTGCATCCGATATATTTCCCATGCACTGGCAGATATATCCCAGTTCGTTGTATACTAATGGATGTTGCTCCTGCTGCAATATCTTTTCGAACAACTCTTTAGCCTCGTCTATTTGCCGGGTCTGTTTGAACAACATTCCCAGCGCCAACATAATGTCTGTTCTATGCGGGTCCTGCTCAATGATTTTAAGTACGATCTGTCTGACTTTGTTATTTAGAAGTCTTGTCGCCTCCCGGACATTTCCTTTTGCTGCGGCGTCGTTGGCTTCGATTAGCTCTTGTGGCAACACGCCGGTCGGACTAGGCAGATACAAATTGCCGTCTTTTAAGATTAACGTTTCCAGTCTGCTTCGTTTTGTTTCCATATGGTGAGAAAGTTGTTCGACTTGTTCACTCTGGCTCTGAACCACTATATTTCTCTTAAAAAAAACGATGGATTTATTTGAAATCTAAAAGGTTATAATCACTTGTTATGTCGGAGTTACAAAATAGTACCGCAGGCCGGACATTATCATGTGCACACCTATAGAAGCAATGAAAAGACACATTACCTTCGAAAATACAGTACAGACCATCCTGCCGAGGAATTTATGGATAGGCTCAATGAACCACATTATTAACCTTAGCAAGCCGAATACTACAATGATTGCGATTACTGCTTTGACAGGTCCCGAGCTTTCGAGTGTCGTAAGGCTGGTTACCATAGCGCCGGGCCCGGCCAGCAGCGGACAAGCCAAAGGTACACAACCGATTTCGTAAGGGCCGAATGTCCCTGA
This sequence comes from Phycisphaerales bacterium, assembly GCA_050117705.1. Lineage (GTDB taxonomy): Bacteria > Planctomycetota > Phycisphaerae > Sedimentisphaerales > Anaerobacaceae > NIOZ-UU13. The sequence continues at coordinate 3,628 of JASFMF010000188.1, read as the reverse complement.
AACCATAACAGACCTGCGCAGTGAGCCGAATATCAGATGGTCTATGGCGATAATCAATAGCAGTATGCCGCCTGCAAGCTGCAAATCAGCCAGATTTACATGGAAGACGCGATTCAGTACTGCGTTACCCGCGAACGAAAAACCCAACAGAATGATAACACCTACGATTACTGCGGTATTGAACGCTTTTTGACTTTGGCCATTGGGGGTGTGTTCAGCGACGTGGAGCAGGATGGGAATGTTGCCTACAGGGTCAACAATCGCAAATAGTGCTAAAATCGCCTCTATATAAGACATATTATCATAATCGGCTTGTTCAGGACGAAAAGTGCAGTTGATTTTTGATTTTGTGATAGGTTAAAATGCTTATGCTAATTTCAATTCCAGATACACCATATTGTCTAAAGAGAAATGCTCGTAAGGTTCGATGTCTTTTAGTCCTATAGCACGATAAAAATCTTCGGCTCCGGTCATTCTCCTGTTAGTGTGCAGCCACATTCTTTTATAACCAATATTCCGGGCCTGGTCCGCTAAAGCTTTGACCAAAGCTTTGGCGATACCCATCCTGCGATATTTTTTTCTTACGAACAGTCTCCTTGCTTCACATATATCATTTTCATATTTTCTTAGACCTATACAGCCGACAGTTTGACTATCATAAGTGGCGAGTAGCAGACAACCTTCAGGTGGAGTATATTCACCCGGCAGGTTATTGTTGATTTCTTCATAGTACTCTCGGAAGTATCTGATAGGTTCAGGCTTGTGGGAAATATCCGCGAGGTTTGTCTCCATACACTCGCCATATTCGTTCCAGAGGACGCGGACCTGTTCGAGATTTTCGCTGTTTTCGATTTTGAGTATTTCCAACATATATTTTCAACTATTAAGAGTATTATCTTACTTTTTGCAGTACTCAACGATACTGTTTATGTGGATCGCCGTTGTGCTCAAAAAGGGGATTCCATATTCATCGTTTGTAAGGATCAAGGGCAGTTCCGTACATGCCAGAATCACGGAATCGATGGATTCGTTATCAATCATTTTCTTAATTATCCCGAGAAACAGCTTTTTTGTCTGCTCGTTTATGATACCAGATTCAAGATCGGAGAATATCTTTTCATTGATAATCTCCTGGTCGTTTTTATCCGGGGTGACCATTGAAATGCCTTCTTCCTCGAAGCATTTCTGATAAAAGGTAGATTGCATAGTGAATTCTGTTCCCAGAAGACCACATTTTTTCAAACCCATGCTTTTAGCTTTTTTGCAGGTCTCTTCAACGATACTAAGCATCGGTATTGGTACTTTTGTCTTTACCTGGTCGAAAACTATGTGAGGAGTGTTTGATGCAATAACAGCGAAATCAGCACCGGCATCGTGGAGAGAAAAAATCTTATCCGTAAACCAGGTAATTAAAGCATCTCTTTGCTCAGTTTCGAGAATCCTCCAAAACTCTCTTAAGTTGGCACTAAAGAGGACAATTTTGGGATAGCCTGATTCATTCTTTTGGAAGGCTTTGATTATTTCCCTGTAATACTCTAAAGTTGATTCAGGGCCAAGGCCGCCTAAGATACCGATTGTTCTCATACTGCTTTACCTTTCTAATTTAACTTAATATTAAAATAATTGTCCTTTTGCTATCATCACAACCTTGCCTCCGACTAAAATATCTAATTTTCCGTTCTTGTTCTGTGCTTTTAAATAGAGCAGTGAAGGCCTGCCAATTTCATAGCCCTGTTCGATTCGAACACCAATCCGGCTTGTTTCAAAATAGCGGTGTTTTACCAAATATCCAGCCAAGCATGAATTTGCGCTGCCCGTCGCGGGATCTTCGGTTATGCCGAAATAATCGGCAAACAGTCGAACATTCATCTGATTCTCTGGTTTATAAGTCTCAGGGCAAAAAACAAAAACAGTTTTAACTTCTTTATCTTCGGCCCAGTCAAAAAATTTATCTTTAATGACACTGGCTTTCTTCACGGCATACAATGTTTTTAGAGGCACGAAAAGAAAATCTATGCCAATAGAGACATGTTGAATTGGAAATCTGCTATCAATGTCCTCTTTGTGTACAGTCAGAAACGAAGTTATCTCATTAGGTTCGAAGGTTTGCCCGAAGGCCGGCTCTTTGGGTTTCATCCAGAGAATCTCCTCATTCTCGTTAGTATTTTGGAAAGTGACAGGAATCTGACCAACCTCCAGATTCAAGATTACTGTATTCACATTTTCTGTAATAATTTCTTTCTGTATGATATACGCTGTGCCTAAAGTCGGATGTCCTGCGAAGGGAACTTCGGCCTGCGGTGTAAATATTCTGACATCGCAACCACCATCCTGCGGCTGCTCGCTTAAAATAAATGTTGTTTCCGAATAGTCCATCTCTTTGGCAATACGCTGCATTTGGTGGTCCGACAAAGCCGAGGCGTTTCGGACAACAGCAAGCTGGTTGCCTGCGTACTTTTCCTCGGCAAACACGTCAACAATATAGAAAGTAAGTTCAGGCATTTAAGTTCCTTTTATGATTTATAGTTTTAATTCATAAAATATTGTTTTGTACTTGTCCCGCGGTTGTCTTTTTTTTCTCTCCAATTCAACAAAACCGCAGGAAAGGTATACTTTTTGAGCAGGTTCGAAGAAAGGTTGTTCGGAAGTTGAAACTAATATACGGGAGACATTCTTTAGTTTCATCCTCCTTATTATTTCTAAAATCTGCTGCCTGCCATAGCCGTTTTGTCTGAATTGCGGGAGTATGCAGTTGTGACCTATTATCGCCTGTTCGGGGGCCTGTCTCGGGTCGTAAGAAGCCATCCCGGCAATGTCCGCATCCAGAGATGTTATGAATGTGCAGGCGCCAATAGTATCTGGATTATCAAAAACATTCTTGTCGAACTGCTGAAACTGCCGCTTTAGTTGCTTATCCAGTATTTCTTCGTAAGACCGGGAAAGTAGCATACAGATTGTTCCAGGCTCATATTTATCAATCTTGTTAAAAATCAGGCCAGCCACTAAATTGTTCCTTTTATGATGAATTCCTGTTCGACTTGGTTATATCAGCAGATAAAAACGCCACTTCGAAAATCAGATGGTCGAATTTTTTCGTGCCTGTCTGGACGAAGCCGAGTTTTTCGTACCAGTTCTTTAGCTTTCTGTCTTTCGAAATCATTCCTATTTCCACTTTTCCGACGCCGGCTCCTCTCGCCTGCTCGAATAAATGGTTTACCAGCATTTTTCCATAACCTTTTTTTCTTTGCCCAGGTAAAACTGCAAGCCTTCCCAGATAGCACATATCCTGCGAAGCTTTCTCAAGGGCTATACATCCAATTGGTTGGTGGTCTTGTTCGAGAATGTAATATTGAAAGCCTTTTTCAAAATCAATTTTAACTCGTTCTTTCGCACAAAAACCAAGGAACTTAGGACAATTTTCTTTAGTAAGCTCAAATTTTTTCGCTACACTACGATACGAGTTGCGGATAATATTTATCAAAACATTTATGTCTTCTTCATTTGCCTGTCTTATAATCATTTATACGGTCTCTATTTACTGGATTCCTACAACCTTGCTTCTACGTTCTAAAAGAACGACATCACGCCATTTTCCATTCATACTACCTAATTTTTCTCGTGTGCCTAC
>JASFMF010000187.1:0-4844 GCA_050117705.1 Phycisphaerales bacterium | reverse complement strand
GAACTATTCTCGATACCTTCAAACCCTCAAGCTGCACGGAAATCCCGATGAGCCTCGAGGATATTTTCATAGAATGCACAAAACCAGTTTCAAAAACTATTGAAAGCTGATAACAGGAGACAAAAAATGTTTACGCTTATAAAAAGAGAAGTAATGGACCATTTGGTGTATTTCATCGCAGCGGCTTTCTTCTCAGCAATCCTTATAGCCATCTCGATTTCTATGGTACACCACAGCGACTCTAAAGTCCCGCCCATCGTGTCGACAGGCTTTGGTGTCCCGCTCGTTATGCTTATCATAATCGGTCTCTGCGGCATGGGCGCATCACAGATGTACACGGACAAAACAAGAAAAACATCCGCCTTCTTGTCAACCCTGTCGGTAAGCAGAAGCCGGATATTACTCGCCAGAATTATCACGGGCACTCTGGCAATTCTAACGTTCCTTTTACCTCTGACAGTCTCAATCGTGTTTTTAACGCGTCTTTTCCCCCCGCCGGCACCTATTTACCAGGGTATGGTTTTCGAAATATTTACAGCAGTATTTCTGATGGCTTTTGCCTGCTATTGCATAGGCCTGCAAAGCGGCTGGAACTCAAGCAAAATTATGCCAACATTAGGTGGATTAATATTAACCTGCATTCTCGTCCCATTGATTCTTATCAAAGGATTCGGTTTGCACATTGTAGTGATACTCGTTCTGTTTATCTCCGCTTCTTTAATACGTATCTGGCACACGTTTACATCAACACCACTTTAGGAACATAATTATGAAGTCTCGAATAAACTATCCTGTTAAAGTTTTTGCCACTGGCTTTATCGTTCTGTTATTATTGTCGATACTACTCTTCTGGACTCGGACCATATGCCAGACATCTCTTTTAATCAATATGCCTAATGAAATCAGGACCGCCAGCATAAAACCTTCGGGTATTGTACCGGACGAGTTCGAAAATGACCCGAATGTCACTCTGCATTCTTACGCCCGCGCAAGGATACGCGATGAACAATTTCGAGCACTCGGAATTTTCGACTATTTCACAGCGAGGTCGCCGGGTGGGCGCCGCTCAAATGTTTATCTCTTCGACTCCGACGATGAGTGGATATATTTTGATAAAAAGACCAGCTGGCTTGTGCTGCATTATATCGACAAACAGACAACGCCCGACAATAACAGACTGGCTCTGGAGGTACAACTCTATATCGGACCGGAAGGAATTTCAGAAATCCCTGAAAAAAACCTTGGCCGATTTACTGACCCGATTATAGATCGCAGCCATTTAAAATGGGGGCTGAACAGTTCAAAGGATTTAATTATATATGATAAGAAATTACGACGATTTTTCAAATTTGATTTAAATAAACAAACAATAGTAAAAGGTCCTAAGCTTAATAAGCGCGACTCTCATAAACCAATCCAGATTGGCCGATTGAAGAAGGAAACATTCCGGTTTTCTCGCTTGTTCTGGAATCCTCCTGAAATTAAGGTCCCTGACAAAAACGCATATACAGAACGTTCGAGAACTAAATCTAAAACAATTATACCTTCTTACCCTCATTCTGCCGGCCCATATCTACTTGTCCTCGATGAGACAGGCAGGATTGACATGCTCGACAAGGAAACACTCACTTTCGCCGGGACCGCAGGCAGGTTACCTGTCCCACAAACGCTATTTGGTTATGAGTCTTCCATATCGCCGCGGGAGTTGTTGGACTACAATGTTTGGCCACTATCATTAACAACACATTTCTTTGAAACCACCGAAGAAAAACACGAATCCAAAGAAGTATTTTTCGGAGAATCACCCGGATCTTTTGGCCCACCAACGGCCAGAATTGAAAAAAAATACCTCGGCTTATTCGCAGCCAGCCTCTCTCACGATGGAACCTCCCTTGCCCTTACGGCTTATGATGAGAATGGAGTACAAAATAGAATCGAAAACACCAAACTCACCAGATACAGAGACGGCCGTCGTGTCACGAGTATCCCTTCCAGCAAAGCTATTTTATTTGAAGTTCTTTGGGCGCCTGCGATGACTATATGCAAATACTTGACTGAAAATCTTCACCCGCCGATTCTCTCGCTCGCCTCTTATTTTACAGCAAGATCTTTTGAAGCCGCATCCGGCCACAGGGCGTTGTTCCTGCTGCCCAACTCTTTTATAGGGTTAAGGGCAAGGGCCGGCAACAAAAACATCAATGCTGCAGAGAGATTCATGTCCGCTTTATCATTGATATCACCGGCAATAATACTGGCGATTGTACTCGCACATATAATCAACAAGGATGCCGTCGTTGTCGGACTTTCGAAAAACACAAGGCTATACTGGGTGTTCGGAACCCTTGCTTTCGGCCCTGTCGCCTATATTACTTACAGATTGACCCGGCCTAAAATAACTCTGGTAACCTGTCAAAACTGCGGCAAACCAAGAAGGCCGGATATGGATAAGTGCCATCGCTGCAAAAGCGACTGGCACGTCCCGGAGCTGACGCCGCCGCTCTGGCGTGTCCTTGACGGCACAGAACAGGTTCAAAACAGCTCTCCGATAGACGAAGAGGAAATCACAACCGAATAAAATCCGTTTCTCTCAGGATTTCCTGTTACTTTTAACAGGCCGCGTGCCTTTTTATGAGTGAGGAACGTAAAATGGCTAAGGAAAACAAACAAATTCAACAGTTGCTTTGCGAGGCCCGCTCAGGCAACCGGAAAAGTCTGGGGAATCTGGCTGTAATCGTCCGGCAGCGGCTGTATCCTTTTATCTTTCGCACCACTTTAAATCACGACCTGACCGAAGATATATTACAGGAAACACTGTTAGCGGTTGTCCAGCAAATCTCCACATTACGGGGAAACCGAAAATTCTGGCCCTGGGTCTACCGAATCGCCTTGAACAAAGTTCAGGACAATTTCAGACGCCACAGGGTTCGCTCTTTAGCAAGGTCCTTTTTCCTCAGGAACCAACGCCACACGAAACTTACACAAACAGGCAAACACAATCTTCTGGAAGCCAGGATTCACGAGGAAACTCTCCAGCAGGTCTCATCCGTCCTCGAACAGCTCAGCCGACAGCACAGGGATATCCTTCGACTCCGCTACTATGACCGGCTGCCCTACAACCAAATCGCATCTATGACACGCACAACGCCGGAAGAGGCCCGCGTTCGTTCCTTCCGCGCCAGAAAATCACTCAAAGCAAGAATGGTCGGATGCCTCTTATAACCGTAGCGGAATGGACGCCTCATCCCCCCTAAAAATATAACCTTAAATACTCGATGCTCTTGCGGGCGATAGTTTCCGGGTCAGGGTCGTACTTAAATACCTCAACGGAAAGCCATTTGCCCCAGCCAATATCATTTATCGCCTCCGCGATCGGGCCGTAATCCACATCCCCCATCCCCGGCCCGTAAAGATTCGCATCGTTGACGTGAAAATGACCGACATCTTCGGCGCGGACCGAACGGATAATATCCGGCACCGGCGTATCTTCAGAACACATCGCCTTAACATCGAGATGAATCTTCAAATTCGGATGGTTGATTTGGCGAACCATCCGCATTCCTTCGGCGACCGTATTAATAAAATCAGTCTCGACGAGCGACAGCGGCTCAAGACAGATAGTAGCATCCAGCTCACCTGCCTTGTCCAGCACGCTGCTGAGTAATTCCACAGCCGCTTCCCACGCACCTTCCTTGGTTTGCCCTTCGACGAGGCTTCGCTGTTTCGGCGAGCCGAGGACCAATACTTTGCCGCCAAGGTCACTGCACAAATCAATAAGGCAGGACAAGTAATCTCTTGTCCTGCCTCGCATTTTATTATCGGTTGTTGTCATATGCAGACCGTCAGGCCCGGCAAAGAGCCAGTGCAGCCCGACAGTCTCAAGGCCGTTATCGGCAATAATCCGCCGAACCTCTTTTCGCCGGTCCGAGGTAATATCCTGAGCCGAAGCCGAAAGAGTAAAAGGCGCTATCTCGATCCCATCATATCCCAACCGGCTCGCAATCGAACAAACCTCGGCCATCGGCCGGCCTTCGAACATTTCATTACAAAGAGCAAACTTCATTACACTTTATCCGGCACAACAAACGGTTCTCGGTAGTTTCTCTTCAGATACATATTTGCCCACTCGCTGCATTCACCGACGAACTCTTCCTTTTTGGCGTCCATTGTCAGCATCGGGCCCATAGTAATCGGCTCTTTTTCCAGATCCACCTCATTGACCTTTAGGTGTTCGACCATCCTCTCGAACGAGTCCATCACGTACTCATTATCGATTTTTTTCCTGGCCTCTTCCACCGACATCTTTGTGCCGATGCGGTAAGAAATGTTAGCCATATGACACAGGGCGCTGGAAATATGTCCCTTCTCGATGTCTGCGTTCAGGTCGCTGACTTTATGGCTGCGTACGGCGTCGATGAAGTTCTGGTGATGACCACCACCGCCGCCGCCGGTAAACCTTGTATCGGTTCTTGTGTTGTCATTGTTCCATACGTATCCGCCGCCATCTCCCGCGGCCCAGTAACCATTCTCACATTGCACGACGATGCCGACGCGGGTACCGGTGCGGTGCCAGGTGTCCATACGCCGCTCGCCTTTCTTAATTGGCAGGCCGCGAACCTCAAATATCAACGGAACGGGCTTGTAATCGAGAAATACTATCTGTGTATTGGCAGTTTCACCGGCATCGTTAACTCTAAACCTGCCCCCGAAACTCATCACGCGAGGCGGCAGTCCCGGGTCGCCAAGCGCCCAGCGCCCAAGGTCCATCTCATGGACGCCTTGGTTGCCGATATCACCATTGCCCGTGTTCCAGACCCAGTGCCATTTATAATGCAACTCTTCCCTCC
>JASFMF010000186.1:0-4849 GCA_050117705.1 Phycisphaerales bacterium | reverse complement strand
CCCGGACAGGCCGGTAGAGGAAGAGGAGACCCAAACTGAAGAAGTTAAGCAAAGTAGCAGCTAACACTTATGGCCTCTGCTAAAAAAGACCGGAATGTAATCGTTCAAATCAATAATAATTTCGCCGATGTAGAAGTTCGTGCACCTAAAGTACAAAAATTGGCCGAAGTTGTTTGTGAACGTTTTAAGTTACCGAAAGCAACGGTCAGCATTGCAATAGTTGACGATGCCCAAATCCGGAAGTTAAACAGCCGGTTCCTGAAGCGTAAATCTACTACTGATTGTTTAAGTTTCGATTTGTCCGATGATAAACTGGCAAGTTCGCCCAGATTATTCGAACTTGTCGTAAACGGCCAAATGGCCGTCAGACAAGCACAGTTACGTGGGCATTCGAGCCAGGCGGAGCTGGCGCTTTATATAATACACGGGCTTCTGCACAACCTGGGCTTTGATGATTCTACTGAGGATAAGGCTCGAAAAATGCATAAGATGGAAGATGAAATTTTACAACAGCTTGGCTATGGTTTAGTGTATAATAAGAGCACAGGAACATAAGTTCGAAGGGAGCTTATAATGTATTGTTCTTTCCTGTGAACAGGTATATTTGAAAGGTTATTACGAAGTGGGATATATTGGCTGGTCGGTATTACTGATTTGTATTTTTGCCGGCGTTACATTGTTCTTTTCCGTCAGTGCAGTTGCTCTGCGGACGTTTTCGTACGTCAAATTACAGGAAGCGTTTAAGACAACAAAAAAGAAAGCTGATCCGGAAAAGCTTACCGAGAAACTTGCGGAAAAGGCCGAAGAACTGATTTTGACGTGCTCTTTGTATCGGCTCGTCTTTAATATGTGTATTCTTCTGCTGTTGGTTACTGTTTTCGTCAGGCCCGGTGATGTGCCAAACGCTGTCGATCTTGTAAGCGGCTTTTTGCTTACTTTTATTATTGCGATAGCAATCTTTTCGGTTTTCAGTCTTGCAATCCCTCACGCCTGGGCCAAGTACGCGGGAGAAAAATTCCTGAGCCGGACATATCAACTGGTAATTGGTTTTGCGCTCCTGGCATCGCCGGCTCTTTATATCTTTAAATTGTACGATGGCTTTGTCAGACGCCTGGCGGGTGTGGTCGAAACGACGCCCGAAGAGCAGCATGAGGAAAAACAGGAGGAATTTATAACCGGTCTTGAGCAGCATAGGACCGAGGGCGTACTTGACGAAGAAGAGCAGGAGATGATTGAAAATGTATTGGAGCTGAGCAATACCACCGCCGATCAGATTATGACTCCTCGGACCGATATTGTGGCGATTGAGGTCAATTCCGATTTGCGAAAAGTGGTTGAGACAATTACTTCGGCCGGCCATACACGCGTGCCGGTCTATGAACACAATATCGATAACATAATCGGGCTTGTTTATGCCAAGGACCTGCTGGCCGAGATAGGCAAAAGCGGCGCCGAGTTTAAGTTGCGTGATAAAATGAGAAACGCCTATTTTGTTCCCGAAAGCAAGCCCCTGCGAACGCTGCTTCATGAGTTTCAAAATCAAAAGCTGCATATAGCCGTAGTGCTGGATGAATATGGAGGAACGGCCGGTATTGTTACTTTGGAGGACATCCTCGAAGAGCTGGTCGGTGAGATAACCGATGAATACGAGGAAACACCGGCCAAACCGATAAAGAAGATAGACCAGAATACTATCGAAGCCGATGCCAGAACGAATATCGATGATATCAATGACCAGCTCGAATTGGATTTGCCCGAAGATGAAGATTACGAGACGATAGGCGGGTTCGTTTTCTCGCGGCTTGGTTATATCCCCAAGACCGGCGAAAGTTTCGATTACGAAAATCTGAAATTCACGATAGCTTCGGCCGAGGCCCGAAGAATAAAGCGCGTCAAAATCCAGCTTATGAATCGTGAACAATAGTTTGTTAATTGAAATTAACAGAATTGGAAAGTGCCTAAATTTTAGAGTGCCTGAAGTTATAGATTATTTTTTAAATTTAGCTCACTTTAGGCCACTTTAGTTCACTTGAGTTCCGCTTTTGTCTGGCGGATATGCAATAATACCTGCACTGAATTAGCCGAAGTGCCAGTTTAAGAATTCGAGATATGTTAACCAAGGATAAGGCCATTTGCATACGCGCGGTAGATTATTCCGAAACGTCCCAGATAGTAACACTTTTTACCAGGGCAACCGGCAAAATCGGCGCCATTGCCAAAGGCTCGAAACGTCCCAGGTCCTCATTCGGCGGCCCCATCGAGATATTCTCACATGGTAAAATTGTTTTCTCCGACCCGAACAGGGAAAAACTCGCCACTTTGACGGAGTTGGCCCCCGCTCTTGCTTTTGAACCTGTACCTGTGCAACCTCCGTCCTTGCTTTCGCAGGAAAGCGCGGAGGTGCAGGTAAGAAAGCGCGGGGGTATAAGTAAAAATCTTTTTGCCCTGAATTGCTGTCTTTTCGGCGCTGAATTATTGGATAAATTCACACACAATTACGACCCGCACCCGCAGCTTTTCGATGGCTTCCTGGAGTTTCTGCAAAATACTCACAACGCTGAAAAGAACTCTGAAATCTTTGCGCTTTTGATATTGTTCCAGCTAACGTTACTCAAAGAGGTCGGCCTTCAGCCCGTTCTAAACGCCTGCGCTAATTGCAAGACGGGAATAGCCTGCCCTGAGCTTGGTCGAAGGGAGCGTCGAGTTTATTTTTGCAGTTCGGCTAACGGCCTGATTTGCAGAGATTGCGAGGGCAGTTTCCCCGATAAGGTCAGCCTGTCCCGCACGGCCGCAAATTGCCTGGGCAATTTAAAACTGCTTGAAGTATCGAACGAAAAAACTTTGAAGGAAATAGAAGGAATCTTAATTCACCACCTCACCGAGCTCCTCGGCCACAAACCAAAAATGGCAAAACATATCCTGGATCCTCCTGCGTTTCTGGTATCGTAAGCAGGTGGCTTTTGCCTAGTTTCCTAAATCATTGCTATTAAGTCATTGCAAATAAATCACGATTGCTCTTAGGCAAACCAGGAAGCTGCTCGAGAAAATCGCTGTTTTGTTCCACAAATACTTTGACAGGTTTATTATTAGAAGCTTGCATCTGCGTTTTAATGCTTTTAAAACAATTATAAAGTTTTTCCAAGGTGACATCCGCACTCATATAACGACGTTGGTATATATCCGCTAATTCCTCAATCTCCGTCTTATTTGCATAAGATATCATATAGCGAGCAAGTCTTGGCCCAATTACAAATTTGAATTGGTTAGCTATTCGCAAAGCCCTAACAATACATTCTGCGGGTGCCGGGTTTTCTTCGAAGTTAAGTTCTATAGTTTTTTCTGTGATGGCTTCAAAAAAACCTTTTGAATAAATTTCTCTCTTTTGTCTTCTTTTGCTAAATAATTGTATAGCAATTGCGTCTACATTTAAAAAAGTTATTTTCGGGTAATCTGAAAATCCTTTCCCCGTGACCTTTCCCTCCTTAAAGGCCCAAGTTTCCTGTATTGGCCACATGTCGATCGACCAGTCTTTTACTTGAAGCTTTAGTCCTCCAAGATTGGTTTTCCCTTTAACATAACTTGGGAATAAAGCCCCAAGTTGTTTCTTTGAAACATATCCAAAAATAATATCAAGATCACGCGGAATACTGTTATTACACAGCAGCATATTTCTTACTGCTCCACCACATAGGAATGCCGGGTAGTTATTGTTGCGGATAACTTTGAGCAAACTATATATATGTGGGTAATGCCGCTTAGAGTCGACAGCAACGAACCGTCCAAGACGTGTTCGGAGTTGTTTTTCTAATTGTTGTATTCTTAAACTAGCCATTAGTCAACTTTTTATGAAGCGTACATGCAAATGTATCTGTCATACCACAAATATAATCTGTCATAAGTTGCATGCTACAGTATTTAGTGGGAAACCTCTTTTCTTCCACAACTCTATCATATACTACACGATAATTTCTTGAGGTCAAATCGAAAATTTTACGTGCAAATCCCTTTTTATCTTTGCTGCCTTTTAAAGCCCCTTCCCAAAAAATATTCATTAGACCCTGAATTACTTGTCGCCCCATTAATTCCAATTTTAGGTTGTCTTTTGAGCAATATATATACTTTTGCCCCACTTCCTTACAAGCTTTGATCAATGCACCGGCCTTACTGTCTTTGTATAGTTCACCATGATAATCACCATTCATAATGTCTTCATATTTTTCTTTAAATGCTTTCTCAACAGCTTTTGCTGATTGAATTATAGCTAGTACTCGGAAGGCTTGAACCATGGCATTGTCATGCGGTTTTCCTTTTTCGAGAATAGATTTTGCTCTCTTATCTTTTTCAAGGATTTTCAAAGCTTCTGAAAAGCAGAAGTCCAACATGCCTGAATCGCTTTGGGAATGTTCTGTCAACGCGTTTCCAAATTCTTGTTTAAGCTTATCCTTGAGGGAATCCCATCCGATTACGCCTTTTTTGACTCCATCTTCTATATCGACAACTGAATACGCTATATCATCGGCAGACTCTACAATATACGTTATCGGATTTCTTGTGTTCTTCGTTCCGGTTTCTTCTTGGATTTTCTCTATAAGCTCCTGTTCAGAGGTAAAATATCCAAGTTTGGATTTCTCATGCTGACCCTTATTTATTTCATTTGAACAAGCAATATATTTACAAGCAGCAGACATCGTCGCGCAGGTAAAATTAAGTCCATAAAAATCAGCCAACACTTGTAATTTTGAAATAAGCCGAATTGTCTGGGCGTTACTTTCAAACTCCAAAAAGTCTTTCTCCAGTTGCGATGCTTTCTTAGGTTCGCAATCAAACTTGAAGAAATCTTCATCCTGAC
>JASFMF010000185.1:0-4858 GCA_050117705.1 Phycisphaerales bacterium | reverse complement strand
CTGTTAGATGCAGGACTTAAAGTCATAGATTTTAGCGCTGATTACCGGCTAAAAGACGTTGGCATATATGAAAAATATTACGTTAAGCACACTGATACTGAAAATCTAAAGCATGCGGTTTTTGGTTTGCCTGAGCTTTTCCGCAAGCAGATAAAAGGTGCCAAGCTTGTTGCCAATCCCGGCTGCTATCCGACAGGAGCTTCCCTTGCTATTGCTCCGCTGCTTAAAGAAGACCTGATAGAAACCGAATCAGTTATCATAAACTCCGTTACCGGAACATCGGGTGCTGGGATGAAACCTTCGAGCAAATTTCATTTTCCGAACATGAATGAGAACCTTTTCCCTTACGGCATCGGAACTCATCGGCACATGCCGGAAATAGAACAGATAGCAAGTGAAGTCGCAGGCAAGAAAGTCACCGTCCTGTTCCAGCCGCACGTCGGACCTTTTGATAGAGGAATACTCTCGACAGTTTACTGTCAGCCAAAGAAAGACACCAGCAATGAGCAACTCTTAAAGCTCTATAATGATTTTTACAAAGATGAGCCTTTTGTACAGATTCGCAAGGATGCACCGGCCGTAAAAGACATAGCCTGGACGAACTATTGCCATATTTTCGTGACTAACGTTAAAGGAAAGATTGTCTGCTTTTCCGCAATTGACAATCTCGTAAAAGGCGCATCCGGCCAGGCAATCCAGAATATGAATATCATCTTCAACCTCGAAGAGACCTTAGGGCTTAAATAACACTATGTAGCACCTGTAAATATGATTGAGAAAAGCAAGGAATAGACAACTGTTCCCAATATATTCTATACAATGATGATTTGATCATGTCAGGAAAGAAATGTATATTACTGCTGGTACTTTTTATCTATCCAATACTTTCTATTGGTTGCAATTTTAAAGAACAACTCAAAAAACAATTCGGAAAAATTGTACCTAAAGAAACAGACAAATTTGCGCGCACCTACATAGACATATTACGAAAAGGGGACATCGAACAAGCTGAGAAGCTTCTCGATTCGCGGATTGCAAATTCAAAGACTCGTTCTGAACTCCAGAAGTGCTTCAATTATCTTAATCAAGGAGAGCCAATTTCTACAGAAGTCATTAGCGTTACTATACTACGGAAAAAAGGCGAAAGAAGAACTAACCTAAAATATCAGTTACAGTTCAAAGAGACATGGTTATTAACGAGTGTTACTGTAGCCGATATCGACGGAAAACAACAAATACTTGGTTTTCACGTGAATACTATCCCCAGGTCACTTGAGGAAATTAACGCTTTCACATTATCAGGAAAGTCATTTCGCCACTACATAATACTGCTAATTGCAATAGGCATCCCCATATTCATTATATGCATGATAGTGCTATGTGTCCGGACCAAAATGAAGAGGAAATGGCTCTGGATCATTTTTATGCTACTTGGTTTTGGGAGACTCAGTTTTAACTGGACTAGTGGACAAATGGGATATCAGCCACTATTCATACAACTTATTCCAACTTCGGCTTTTAAAGGCCTTTATGCTCCATTGTTCATTTATATTTCTGTGCCGGTCGGAGCACTGTTGTTCATTTTGAAGAGGTACAAAATAAAGAAAACCGAATCGGTCGATATTTACAAAGCGCCGGATTCGAACAATCAGATAACGGAAGATATCGATAGTTAATTTATTGGTGTATTTTAAGCAATCAGCTATATCTTTTTTGACGTAGTATATGTGAGGTATTAATTTTTAATTATGTTGAAAGTAGCAACGTGTCAGTTTACTGTAGGGGCTTCGGTAAAACGAAACTCTAAAAGAATCTGTGAATTTTTGCGCAAAGCGAAACAAGCCAAAGCCCATATCGTTCACTTTTCCGAGTGCGCACTAAGCGGCTACGTGGGCACTGATTTTCCGAACTTTGCCGGGTATGACTGGGACCTGCTCAAAGAAGAAACGCAAAAAGTTATGGCCCTGGCCGGCGAATTGCGTCTATGGGTTGTTCTGGGAAGCACGCACAGATTGACCAAGCCGAATAAACCCCACAACAGTCTATATCTTATAAATCCCAAAGGAGAAATTGTTGACCGCTACGATAAAAGATTCTGCACGCATGGCGATTTACGAAGGCTCACACCAGGCAACAGGTTCGTAAACTTCACGATAAACGGCGTAAAATGCTCGCTGCTGATATGCTTCGATGCGCGGTTTCCAGAGCTTTATCGACAGTTGTATAAGCAGAGAGTTAACTGCATCTTTCAATCTTTTTATAACGCTAAGCAAAAAGGCCCAAGCGTTCATACGCATATTATACGGCAGGCGATGCAGTGCCGGGCGGCGACGAATCGCTTCTGGGCGAGCGGCGCAAATTCAAGCGGGTATTACGCCCCCTATCCATCGTTTTTTATTCAGCCAGATGGGAAAATCGTTCGCCAGCTCAAGGCCAATCGTCCCGGCATTATGGTTAATACGGTCAATTTGAGTAAAAGATTCTACGACCCAATGGTTGGCTTCAGAGAAATAATCCTCACCGGCGCTTTGGGAAATGGTCCGGATACTATTACAGACCCCCGCTCAAAAAATACCAAAAGTCTTTAAGCTGATATAAGTTTAAATATTCACATCAAAGGTTTTATATGTGGTATTGCCAACCGCGTCACTGACTCTAATCGTCAGTACGTGGTCGCCTTCGGACAAATCTTTATTCGTTTCCACTTGAATAGTGAAATCCTCTTCTGTAGTATCATAAACCAAATCGTCCGGCACAGTACCCGTCCAGTCCGCGTTACTGTCAATTGTATATTCCAGTTTACTAATCGCACTGAGCTCATCCTGGACCTTAATTTCAAAAATCTTATACTGTCTGCCTCTGGACGACGTCGTTATATTCATCACAGCCGGCCCTGTATTATCAACAATCACAGGCTCACTTATCCGGCTGCCGCTTAACATAGTCGATGTGGTATTACTTTTGGCATCGCTGGCGGTCACCCTGACTTCGTACCGTCCATCTTCAACTGTCTTTCCACTCCATTCGAAGTTAGGCTTATCAGTCTCATCTTCCAGCTCAATCCAGTTAGTTCTGCCAAGTTTACGAAAATCAATCTTGTAAGCCAGCTTATCACCATTATCGTCTGTAGTCCTGTAGCTGATATTGAAAATTCCTTCCTTTCCGGCCTTGGCAATTCTTTCAACTGCCACCGATTCGACTTTAGGCGCAAGATTCGGCACAGTACTGGCAACAGCAATCTCCCTCACGAGCGGGCTTACATCGCCATCTTCGCTCTCCAGGATAAGTTTATATTGACAGAACCTGCCCAACGGACATTCAAGTTGAACCGGCTCTAATATTTCCACAGGCTCGGTCCACTGTGAAAAAGTAGGGTCGTTGACATCTTTAACGTTCCCACTACGAGAAGCCACCCTTATCTTACATCCCTTAGGAATATCTGCTTCGAGCTGCAGCTTACCCCACTTAGCCGGCTGGCCGGCATCCACAAGGTCAGAAATGTAAGTTCCCTGTGAAGTAAAACCAAATCCTAACTTTATCAATTTAGCAGGGTTCGCCATCCCAAGATACACATTTTCACCTGCAACAGCTATTGCCGTTATTTGTGATGCCTGCTTATCCTCATATATAACCGCCTCCTGTTCGGCCGCAGGGTCTATACTAAAAAGCTGGGCACTGTTTCCGGTCCCTGCAAGCAGCTTTCCATCCTCCTGGGAAAGGCAAAAGAAAACCACACTCTCGCCGAATACTGTCGTTACAAAACCATCCTTGGTAACCTTATATATGTAACTGGCCTGACCCGGCTTTGCCACTTTACGAACCTGAGGCGGGCCTTGTCTTGGTTTGGCACCGGCCGGTCTTTTTGTATTCGCAATCTTAAGTTCACGTCCGCCTTCGCTCTGCCTGGTATCCTCTCCTTCATCATCTTCTTCGGCATCCTCCTCAGGTCGACCGGCTGAAGGCTGCTTGGCGGCAAATTGTGTCTGGGCCTGCACAATCTTAGCCGATGTCGCCGCTGCATATAAACTAACGGGCTCATCCATAAATAACAGGGCTGTAATTTCCGGCTGTTCGCTGTCATATAATACCGTTGCTTTTTCGGTACGCGGATTTATTTTATACACAAGCCCCCGGCTGTCACTACCGGCATAAATAAAGCCGTCCGTCCCACTGACAAGCGAAAGAATGTTCTTATCCAGACTATCATAAATAAGCTTTGCTCTTCGACCGAGTGAATTAAGCCTGTAAACTTTACCTTCCGGCCCAGTCCCCAAATAAATGTTACCGCCGCCATCGACGGTTATCGCGAAGATATATTTAGCATCGTCCGGCTCAAAAATAATTTCCATTTTGTCACCGTCAAACCGGCACAGTCTGCAATTTTTGCCGCTTATTCCGGCCAAAAGTCTGCCGGAAACATCTGTCGCCATAGCAAAAATATGCTCATTCGTCAGATGCTCCTCGGCTTCGACCTTCTCACCGTCAGGTTCATTTGCATCGCCTGGTTCTTCTTCAGGTAGATTCCGGTTTTCTTCCTTCGGATAAATCTTCGCAAGTCTGTTAAGACTGTATTTATAGATACCACCGTTAGGGCTTGTGCCGAAATAGACTGTTCCGCCGCTTACAACAATACTGTTTATCGACCAGACATCTCCAATGTCCTCGGCTTCTTCAAGCAGCGTTTCGGCCGCACGCCCGAGCTGAATAGTACCTCTTGAGCCAATCACAACATCTTCGATTTGCCCTTTTAATAAATCCGAACTGCTGGTATGACGTACAACCTTACTGCTTACCGCCCAACAGGCCGTACTTAAAACCAAACAGAGTAAAACTGTAAGGATTAAACTGCAATTAACAT
>JASFMF010000184.1:0-4859 GCA_050117705.1 Phycisphaerales bacterium | reverse complement strand
CCAATCGTGTCATCTTTGATAATATCTTCTATCAGCCTGAATCCGCCGTAGATTGTTAGTATGATTGCAGCCACCGAAAATACAATCCAGCCAATACCACGTTCGATTCGGTTATACACACCGGCCCAGTAATCCTGCCAAAGTTTATCCTCCGGCTCGACCAGTGTCACCTCATCGGTAATGGCTTTCAATTTCCTGAATTGCTCGAGTTCGTCGGCACATTCGGGACACCCCGCCAGATGCTCCTCAAACCGATTCCTCTGCTCATCGGTTAATTCATTGTCCAGGTAGCACATCAGCAGCTCCTTATAATCATCGCATGCCATTTTCGCTACCTCCTTTCTCTGAGCTTAATAATTCTTCCAACTTCTTACGCGCATAATATAATCTGCTCGTTACAGTACCCTTATTACAATAAAGGGCGTCAGCGATTTGTTCATAGGACATGTTCTGAAAGTGTCGCAGGATAATCACTTCGCGATGTTTATCATCAAGCCTGCTGATTGCCCGCCACACCCTGTCTTTGACTTCGTTTCTGTCGGCCACAACCTCAGGCGAGAAATATTCAGCCGCTGCCGTTTCCGGGCAATTCTCCGCATCGAGAGAGCTTGCACGCCTGTATTTTCTTTTTCTGAGATGGCTGATACAAAGATTCTTCAATATTTGATAGAACCAAGGGAAAAATCGCCGGCCCGGCTTGACATGTTTGATATTGCGGAACGCCCGGACAAAGGCCTCCTGTGACAGGTCCTTCGCATCTTCACGGTTCCCCACAAGCCCCAGTGCAATAAAATAAGCGTCTTTCATATACCTGTTCACAAGAACTTCAAACGCCTCCGATGAGCCACGCCGACAACGCCTCATTGCTATGATTTCTTCCTGGCACACGCTGTTCACTTTTTCAGGCTCCAATACAAAGGCTCCCACAATTGAGCCTTAAAGCTCGATTTCTACAGTAATATACTCCATAGAGACCCATTTTCTTCAAAATATTTTCGCCTTTTTTTCACGCCCCATAATCACCCCCATTTACCGAAGACAATGCAAATTTGAAACCGTCAATTTCCATTTATATCCCCGGCACCTTCCAACGCGCCGAGCACTTCGGACATTCGCATATCTTCCCTGCATATTGCCTTGACATTTTAAACCGCTGCCCGCATCGGCATTCCAGGTGGATATAGTTTTTCGGATCATTATCCAGCTTAAGCGAAGACTTCTTTCGCTCGAGTTTTCCCCTTTCTTTCCATTCCTGCTGCCAGTACGCCGTCTCTTCCACGAGTCCCTCCGGTTTTTCTCTCTTTTCAAATCCCAACAGCTCTAATATTGATTTTTCGTCTTTTTTCATTTCCACCCATCTGGTCTTAAGCATCAGAATCGCCAGCCCAAATCCGGCCACGAATCCCCCTATATGAGCAAAATAAGCTGTACGTCCCCGGCCTGTACTCGCACCAAGTATATCAAAAGCAAACCACAATAATATCACCCAGAAACTCCGGACACTGAACCATATTGGGTAAATAATTAAAATGAAAAAACAGCTTATGTCATTCTCAGGAAAGAACACAAGATACATACCCACCAAACCATTAATCGCACCACTTGCCCCCACCGCCGAGCCGCCGGAAAATAAAAGATGACTGACCGCCGCGAAAACACCAAGAATTACATAAACAGGCAGATAATACAAGTTACCTATCTTCGAGCATACTGCATTACCGAACAGCCAGAGAAAAATTAAATTACCTATCAGATGAATCGGTCCTGAGTGTAACCACATATATCCGAAAAGTCCCTTTATTCCCCAGCCTTTTAACATATACTGCATTGTTTTCGAATTCTGCATATACTCCAGCATACCGCTTCTTCCTCTACCGGTATATTCAGAGCGTTCAGATACCTGAATCGCGAATATCAATACGACCATTATCACAATCAACCAGTTTACCACCGGCCGATGGTTAAAGGGAACATCAACACGATAAGGAATAAACATGCTCGGCTTTCCTCAAAGAATATCCACACATCGCACGAATTCAATACGGCATTTTACATAATCATCACGTCAAACAAAAAGGTTTTCTTCCGCAATAACTCAGGGCCGCCACAGCACTCTATAAACAATACGCAAAGGCCCCAAAAATATTCAATTGTCACTCGTAAATGCAAAAAAGGCTTATACCGAATAAATTAGGTATAAGCCCTTAATTTTTCATTAACAAAAAGTTTTAACTAATATACAAATTCCATCCTATTGTGTCGGTTCTTTCTACGGTCGCGGCAGATACAGCCGAATATCATCAATGTACATCGTTCCTGCGCCTCCGTCCATCGTCGTATCACCCCTGGTGCCGATGCCGATAGAAATATTGTCAACATCGGTAAGGTCGATGCCCAGGTCGGCAAAATCCTGCAGGGGGATAAGCCATTCCGTCCATGTGTTAATCAACGTTGCATTGGGATCTTCGTGATAAATTATCGCAGGCTCACCGGTACTGTTGGATACAGTCATATACATCGGCTGAGGAGAGTTGCTGACTATTCCGATATCCTGATTCATCCACTCCTGCACATCCGGACCAGTGACACTCACCTGGGAAATCACAGCCTCACAAACCTCCTCTGCGTTATGTGCGGTCACTGCCAGCCCTATATACATAGGAGTACCCATATTGATTCTCTCGGATTCGAACGACATCCATGTGTTGCCGTCGTCCGAATAAGTGGCTGTAATATTTCCACTTATATCACGCTCTATTTTCACCCACTGCGGAGCTGAAATATCGGCCACGTCCATAGAGAAACTTTCCGCACCCTGTGATGTGCGTCGCTGAAAGGAAACACCCTCAGTCGCCGAGACAACCATCATACCGTGTGCAGAGTCCGGCTCCAGGGTATTTCGAATCATTACGCCGGCCTTTGCCCAGCCATGCGTATTTTCAACACTGTCAACCCTCGCAACAATCGAGCCGACGCCGTTAAGCTCCATATAGGCAAAATGGAACTCATCGGATTCGCCCCAGATATCCGTCCCGGAACTGGTCATCGTATAAACACCGGCCGGGCTTTCCACAAAGCTGCCGAGAACCGGCGGGTAACCTCTTAGCCTCAACGAGAAAAGTTCAACGCCCTGCCTTGTCCAGTCACGTCCTTCATCCAATGGCCTGCTTGCTTCCGAATATCTCATATTATTGTCATAAAAATACGGCATCGACTGGTCGCCACTGTTAACAACTTCGGTCTCGATAAAATGCTCTCCGAGGGCAAAGTTAGGATTAGAATAGCCAATCGTCGCACCATTAGTTTCAATGTTCCAACCATCAGACCACGTATCGAATATTCTGTCGGGTAAAAAGTCGTTGTAATCTTCGAAATCATCGACAACAAGATAATCGACTACTCTGAAAGTCCAGAGGTCGCTCTTCCACGGGCTGTTCGGCTCAGTGTCATTAATTTCATCGACACGCCAGTAATACCTCTGGCCGAATACGAGAGGTTCGGCAGGAACATAATTTGGCTCGCTCTGACCTTGGCTTACAAGAGTACCGGTCGGGTCGTTATCTCTGCTTGCATTGTTAACATCTTCCAAAACCGTTCCGAAGTAAACATCATGTGTGTCGACATAAAGCCCCGGCTTCCAATTCAGAACCGTATCCATCGGAACTTCCTCGGTATTATCAGAAGGCTTCGGCCTTGTGGCAAAAGGACTCGGCAACGATTCTCCGCCAGACATAATCAATTCGAGGTCGTCCGCTTCCACCGCATGGTCATAGTAACGCACGTCATCGAGCATACCAGTGAAAAACGATTCAGTCCAGTCATCCGGCCCCGTAGCACCAACGTTACCTCTTGTCCCTATATAAACAGGGCCGTCATAGGCGGCTATTCCCCCTGTAGTGGGTCTTGCAACGTCAACTTCCCCGTTAATATAAATATATGCCACGTTATTGACATCATATACACAGGCAATGTGCACCCACTCTTCCAGCGGCGGCACCGTGTTTCCGTTCATGTTATGATTCTGTCCCTCACCCGAACCGTCTCCTATAAAACCCGCCCCGGTAAAGTTCAGGGTTTCATCCTCGAATCTGCGCAACGACCAGCCGCCTCTGTCCGCGTCACCTCCCTTTCCTATTATTGAGTGCGCCCAGCCTGTTTCCCAGTTCATAATGTATGCCCAAAGAGTGAAACTAAAGCTGCCCGTCGGATTGAATATCGAGTCGTTTCCGCAATCGACATAATCACCATCTCCGTCGAACGACAACGCTCCACCTAACATACCATCGACCCAAGCCGTGTCGCCCATTAGTGTTCCATCATAACCACCTCGAGAGTCTGCTGCGACGGTTCCGGTACCCTCATCGAGCTTCCATCTCGCCACAAGATCAGCTGATGTATTAGCTGTAAGACAAAGTATCAGGGTTAAAACAATCAGATAAATCGACTTCTTATACATAACATTTCTCCTTCAAAAATTTGGTTAGTATATGAAATGCGAACTGTCTTTACCGAAAAGCACAAAGGCATAAATTCCGCCCCGTGCAAATCTATCATAATGACTCCTCCTTAACCGAAATTGTAAAAACTTCAAAATATCAGAGGACACGAAATAAATAATACCTGCTCATTAATCCCTGTTCAGGGCGGTTTGTATAAAAACTCCTACTTTATTTATACCAAAACGGCCGCTCACCCGTCAAGAACTCTTCCCCCTTTTAGCAAGCCCAATTAAGATTTTTGGAGCTGTTTTTTGAGGTTAATCACCGGTATCAGCCATCGATTAGGCCAGATACAGCCGCAACACTATGTAAGTTCTCCATTCTTCATTGAATTTTTTCAAAAAACTTCCGATAAAAATA
>JASFMF010000183.1:0-4862 GCA_050117705.1 Phycisphaerales bacterium | reverse complement strand
TTCATGGCGCATGCCTTCCCTTTCGGCATAATCCTTTTGCCTCTCACTTTCATTTCCAATCATATAGCCAGCCGCACCACCCACCGCCGCTCCAATCAGGGTGGACTCGGCATCGCCGCCGGCCAACTGGCCAATGCCCGCACCCGCCAGAGCGCCGACAGCCGAACCAAATTGCGCATCATTCTGGCACCCACCTGAAAGTAACAAACCGAAGCCAACACCTGCCACTATTAGAATTTTCATTAAATTCTTAAACATTTTAGACCTCCAAGAAAATCTTCTAAATCCATTATTGTAGCCATATCATTCAAATCACTTTATCAAATGAACTTGTGTTATTATTGGCAGGCTTCCGGTGGCTCAAGATTACAATCCAGCCAACTTGAAGCCATTATTACAAAATCATCAAAATCAACTTCACAGTCTCCATTAACATCGCCTGATATTCCGGACGCACAATAAGCAACTTCAGGTCCATCAAGCACTATCGCGTATATTTCCGAGTTTCCGCTACGATAATCCTGCCAAGCTACAATACTTCCACTTATAGCAGGATTAATCTGGTCTGAAGGATTGTCCGTGATCTGAAATTCCTCTCTTGTGGTAAGATTATAACCGAATATGTCCCAGTTATTATTTCTGTAGTCCTGCCAGACAACTATGTTAGCGTATATGTCAGGATTGGTCTGAGAAGATTCATTCGCGGTAACTGCGAACTCAACCGGATTATCAGGCTCAGAAATGTCGGCGCCATAAATATCCCAATCGCCAAAGAAATTATCCTGCCAGACAACTATGTCACCCCAGATAGCCGGATTTTGCTGCTCATTATCAATGTAGGAAACAGAAATCTCCGAAGGTTTGTTCCTTTGCCAGATGTCAGCAGCAAAAATGTCCCAATCTCCGAAAAAATTGTCCTCCCAGACAACAGTCGTTCTGTATACAGCAGGTCTCTGCTGGTCATGTTCAAAATCGGCGATTGGAAACTCCATAAGATTATCCAAGTCAGTAATATCAGCACCATAAATATCGAAATACTCAGAATCTCCATCCTGCCAGACAATAATATTGCCGTGGATAGCGGGCCTGGTTTCATTGTTATCAGCTATTTCTGAAACTACGAATACCTGCGGATTATTCTGGTCGCTGATATCCGCCGCATGAATATCCCAGTCTGCAGAGCCTTCCCATGCAACATAATCCTGCCATACTATAATATTATCATAGACAGTTGGATTGGTTTGGTTGTTCGAATCACCAAAAGTAAGAATCAATGGTTCCGCCGGATTATTTAAATCAGCAACATAAATATCGTAGTCACCATATTCGTAAACAAATTGCTGCCAGACTATGATATTTCCGTAGAGGTCCGGAGCTTCCTGCTCATCGGTTGTGGGTGAAACTGCAAATTCCTGCCAACGACCACTATTGTTGGTTTGTGCCCACAAATCACAAGGGCTAACAAATGCCAAAAGGCCGGTCAGTAATATCATCTCTGTAGAAATTATAGAACGTTCTTTTCGCATAGGTTTACCAGAAAACTAAATATCTACTGATTAATATTTTCAGTTTCACTGCTTTCGACTTTGATTTTTTCCAAAAGGTCAAGCAGCATATTAGCAGCGACTGCATTCTCCAAATCTATACTCGCCTGCTGCAATGGTCCAAACGCCTCATCAATTTCACCAACACCAAGCAACTGATAACCTAAAAGAAGCTGAAGACCCGCGTCATATCTGTATAACTCAGCCTCTTCCGTCAGATCGTCGATTTGTTCAAAAAGCATGTTGTCATCCGAATATAAGCCGCGAGGATAAAAAACACCCTCCTTATCATGCGGAACGTTTAAAAGAGCTATTCTCAGGGCCTCCGCGGCTTCCGGATAACGCTTATCAGCAAGCAGGGCCTGCGAATAAGCGAAAGGAAGAACCACATCTTCAGGTGCAAGCTCCATTGCCTTGGCAAACCTTTCGATGGCTACATCATAATCGTCCACTTCAAAAGCCTTCACAGCATCTTCGAAACAGACATCTGCCAGACCAGGTAAGGCAGGTTCTTCAGCTGCTTGCTTAGCTAATTTCTCACGTACATCCGCAAAAGTATTGTGGTCAACAGGCGAGATATAACCCATGTCTGTTGCCTGACTCGAACCATATGTCACAGGATCATCATTGTCATAGTAATAGTTATAGGTGTAGTAGTTATATGTATCGCTTTTCACTTCACGAGCGATGGGATAATAACCACTCCAACGATAGGGGTGACAGCCATACCAGTAATAACGTCTATACCTATATTCTATTGGCCAGTAGCCGCCCAGACTCACAAATATATATTTACGATGGTAGTAAGGATAAACATATCTGAACGCGAACCAGGGCCCATAGTCATAGCGCACAATAAAACGGTATTTAGGCCATACTATTCTGTGGCAGAACCGATTACGCCAGTCTCTAAATACATGCTCATAGCGGTGGACGTGCCTAACTGAATCAGGACGGTCATGAAATCTATGATGCGAAGAACCTTTTCTTCCATGGCCTCGTGAGCCAATCCTGCCTCTTCTATGATTTTCGTCAACAATAGTTGTGTGTTTTTCCTGAACAGATTTTCTTAATCTCGGACCGGGCAATAATCTCTCTTTTATCCTTGAGCCTTTTCCTTTATGTCTCCGTGGGGACAAGGCCTCCGTTTTAGAACCCTTGTTAACAGAATCGGCTTTCCTGTTAGCCCTGTTACTACTCTTATCTGAAATTCTTTTGTCATCAAGATTTTGCCTGTCGCCGGTGACAGTTTTTTCTTTAACAGAAACTTTCGGACGTTTTTCAATATCCTTTCGATTAGCACTACGTGAAGTATTATCTGATCCTTTACGATTACTTAGTCTTCCAGTAAGTTTATCCCACGAAGTGGATTTCCTTGGTCTGTTGGTTTCAATCCGACTTACAATTCGTGATATTTTACCTGAATCGATACGACTACTCGGTTTTCCGGCTGGTTTATTCTGACGATTGGATTTTGTCGGTCTGTTAGTTTCAATTCGACTAACGATTCGTGAGGTTTTATTTGAGCTTATACGATTACCAGAATTCCCAACAGATGTTCTTTGTCGGATGGACACTGTCGGTTTGTTTGAATTGATTCGACTGCCAATCCGCGATGTTTTATACGGATTTACACGGCTAACTGAATTTTTGGCAGGAGCTTTTGGTCGTGCCGATATCATCGGTCTATTAGTTTCGCTCCGACCGGCTATACGTGAATTCCTGCTTGAGCTTGTGCGATTACCTGTATCCGCTGATATTCGTCTACCGGTATTGGGGGTCGCCCTTTTATTGCCAACAGAATTGTTTGATGGCCTCCGATTGCTGGATACAGTTGGGGGCTTTGAGACTACAAGCCGGCTTGTCGCTCTATTGCTGGATTGACGGCTGGATATTGTCCTACCGGGTGAGCGGCTGGGGCTTGCCATAGTCCTACCTGAAGCGACTCGGCCTGAAGGCCTTGAAACATTTGGCCTGCTCGAAGAACTGCTGGGGCGTGATGAAGAAACAACTCTGTTTCGTGCCTTTCCGGCATTAGAGGGTCGCTGAACTCTCGGAGCAGATGGTGGCTTTGCAGTTCGTTGCTTTTGAGGGCTGGACTTACGCGGTGTATTGCTTTTATTGTTTTTTTTCGCTGCTAAGACCGGCTCAACAAACAGTATCAAGGCTAAAATCACCGTCATAAAAGCAATTTTCACGTATTTAAGTTCTTTTAACGGTGCCATAATACTTCTCCTTTCAAAACCTTATGTAAAACGTTCATTTTCGAGACTTCTTCTCTATACATAAAAGGCAATAACCTGGAGTGCAGTAACAAAGATTTTTAACTACAAGCGACTCTCAAAATCGTTAAAATCATTATTATCGTTACAACCAGATATGTCCAATAGTCCACTAATATGCTTCACAAAAAGCCTGTAATTGTGAATTTCGTCATAGGTTTATCTTCCAACACAGGATGGTCAGAAAGAATATAAAGTGTTCAAAACTAAAAAAGGCTTGACATTTCTATTCAATTCTGCTAAAATGTAGCAATGCTGAAGATTCGCTTTTTATGATTCAGATAACATGCTTAAGATGGAACTAAGCGATAGCTGATGGTAATAAGCCTTCAGCCTTTTCGAGCATGGGGGAGGGATTCACCAGATGAGTCATCAAAATCAGCCACTTAGGCCATGGGTCTTCTAAAGCCGGTATTCGCATATTGTTTGCGGATATTTTTGCTGTGCCGGCACCTACTACATTATAGTTAAATGGACTTATAAATTAGGAACGGGGAGGGCCATTTATATGATTCAAATAGTCAAATTGCGCCATAGGCCGGTATTGTTTCTCGTACTTTTAGTCGTTATCACGGGTATAGCATCCAGACCTGTTGAAGCATCAATTACAACAGATGGTAGCATCTCACCAAGTTACAATAATTCTGACCCATGGTACGTTAACAGCAACCTAAACGTTGGAATTTCTTCAAACGGGAGTCTGACAATCTCTGGTGGCAGTTCAGTTAACAACTTATTATTCGGCCGTGTCGGCGTCAATGCAGGGGGCACGGGTACAGTCACTGTCACCGGGGAAGATTCGTCGTGGACCAGTCAACAACATCTCTATATTGGTTATAATGGTAATGGCAATATGACGGTGTCCGACGGCGGCTATGTAAGATCCTATGCCGGTCTAATTGGGCGATTCGGCAGTAGTACAGGTTATGTTGAAGTTACCGGCCCAGGTTCAAAGTGGTACAGTCTAACTGATTTCTATATCGGGACCGATGGAAATGGTGAGGCAGTAATCTCCGATGGCGGCAAAATTGTTACC
>JASFMF010000182.1:0-4873 GCA_050117705.1 Phycisphaerales bacterium | reverse complement strand
CTTGAGGTCTATATCTGCCGTATCTGGATTGTAAATGATAGTCACCGTTATCCGGGTCTATAAACAAGGGATCCGAGTTTATATTACCGCGGTTTTCATCAGGCGCGTCTAATTCTTCAATACAACTATAACGTGCACGGCATTGGTCCAAATCACCAAATTCATTGCCCCATAAGATACAATTGATTATATCAGGGTCAGCTCCGCCGTAAGCGACAATCCCAAACTGGTTATCGGCTATAGTCAAATTAATAAGAGAAGGCGAGGCACTGTGGCAGAAGATAGCCGCCTCGCCGCAATTAGTAATGACGAAGTTACGTAGGATGCTCCTGGAACTTTCAGCCCCGTAGAAGGAAAATGCATATCCGGCTGGAGCTGTAATAACGGCTGCTTCATCTGCGCTCTGAAGCGTAATTGCCTTACGGTCAAAGGTCACTTCTTCCTGATATCTCCCGGGCCAGACCACAACTGTATCACCGTTCAGGGTGTAATCCACCGCTTTTTGTATTGTTTTGAAAGCATTGGTTCTGCTCAAGCCTGAATTATTGTCGTTGCCATTATTAGTGTCGACGTGAAGGATAAGAGGGCCTAAGCTTTTGCTTGCCTGGCTGGTTCCGCCATATGCGCCCATATTGATGCGATTACTATTCGGGAATGGCTCGGAATCGATTGGGTCCTGTGGATCGCCGGCATCGATACAAGGGCTATGCTCGTTATCTGTAACCCATCTGTCACGACCAGCGTCGTAGCGCCCACGGCTGTAGTAGCCTGATTTCAGGTGATAATCTCTTGAACTTGCGAACAGAGGGTCAGCATTGATATTGCCTTGTCCTGACTGACCTCCCTCGATATTTGAATAGAGAACCGTGTTATTCGAAGTAGTTGGTGAAATGGCTCTGCCGTCGTTGTGCCATATAATGCTATTTCTGACTTCTATGCTGCTGTTGACCGAATGAATTCCTCCTCCGGATGAGGTTGTATTACCTGACAATTGATTATAGACAATAGTACAGTTGGTCGCACGTACATAGTCAGCAGAATTGGCATAGATACCACTACCGGTTTCAGCGGTATTATTCGAGATGATACAATGTTCCAGTTGGACGTGTGAAGAAGAGCCTTCGCAGTAAATACCTCCGCCTTGAATACTGCCCAGTGCGCTGTTATAGGAAATATCACAATTTGCCAGCAAGGCTACGCTTTCTCGGCAATATATACCCGCACCGTGGCTGTTATGAGAGCCTACGTTATCATTAATTACGCAATTAATGATTTCGGCGGTGGAGCCTCTGATTAGGCCGATACCGGCTCCTTGCCCACCAGTTTCGGATAGTCCTCCTAAAATTTCTGAACGGCATTCTTCGATGACACAATCAATAATCGTTGGCAGGCTACCCACGCATCCGATACCACCTCCCAATTCCGCGGTACATTCGTTAATCACGCAATCGATGATAGTTGGGTTGCTAAACTCACAGTATATACCGCCGCCAATAGGATGTGTAGGGCTCGAATTCCAGTTAACGCTGTCAGGTGGAATCACAGGGCCCGACAAAACAGAGCCGATAATCTTAAAGCCACGTAATATGGAATCCTGTCTTTCTCTTCGGTGGAAATAGAAACCTCTGTGGTTCTGGTTAGTACAATCGATAATCGTTCGTTCCGGTCCTGCCTCGCTGCGTACAGTGATAGCCTTGCCTCGGAAGTTAATGTCCCAATTACCTTCGCCCGTATAAGTACCCGGGGCAACTTCAATAATATCACCGTCACTCGCAGCGTTAATTGCTTCCTGTATAGTGGTAAAGTTGCGTGGCACGTTGATTGTGGCGGGAAGCGAGTTCATTCGGACAACAAGATTATCAATTACGACTTCAGTACCAAAAAAAGTGATATAGAAAGTGCCTCGGACTGTTTCGATTGGTATATTATTGTTTCCTGATGTTAATTCCTGTGGGATTGACCAGTTAACTCCATCAGATGAAGACGAATATAGCAAATAACCTGATAAAGATGACTCCAAATCAGTAGGGTAGGGGAATCGCACATTAATTTGTAAATTTCCCCTAACAGCCGATAGTGGCTGGGCTGAGTCGAGAGGAAAACAATAGCCTAAGCTGGCCGGTACGCCATGGCGGTCTCCGAGTCCTAACTCGCGTTGCGTTTCTGTATCGAGATAGTACAGATACGGCTCTTGAGGAGGGAAAGCTCCTTGTGGCCAGATAACAGAATGGAGATAGCTGTCTTCTTCAGCTTTATTGGTGCTGAAATTATCCCGATATTCGTAGGACCAGTCGGCTTCGGCCATATTAGGGGCCAGACATACTGCTATGACTGCTAAAAAAGTGGTATTAGCCCAAAACCAACCTGTCCTTACTAATTTCATTTTTCATCGCCTCTACTGGACCAGATATAATATCTTCCGTCCATTAATGTTGTCCTCCTTGGTTTGGGATAAACATGTGTGCGTATAACCCCACGGTCTACCCGAGTGATCCTTCCGCCAAACGAACCAACCATAACAAACCCATGTCCTTATTAGAGGCTCCCCGCCGTCTTGGTCTGCTCGGAGGTCTAAACTCCTCACCAACTTCTTCAATGGACTGAAGATATGAGAATTTTAGATTCCCGGTATTGCCTTCGTTGGTTGAAAAAGTAATTTCATCGATAACATCAGTTTCCAGATCAATCTTGTAGATTAATTTGAGACCTTCACAAATTAACTCAACCTGTACAAATTGGTTATCTGTTGTTTGCTTGGTCTCAAACCAAATGCGTTTTTCAGCTGCATCTCTGCGTACCGTATCTATTGTATGAAATCCCATCCAGGGTCTGGCCAGTCCCTTGAAGAAAGAGCCGCCCGGATATGTTCCCGGCCTATCAGATGATGGATGGTATAGATAAGCTGCATTGTATATATCGACTATAGTCATAGAACCGACTTGTAATTTCAGCCATGGACTATATTGTTCACTTTTATCGTAAACGAACGGTATTCTTCCCGTCCCGGAAACATTTTGGCCGTTTACCTGACCGGTTACTCTAAAGTATGTCCAGCCGCGTTTGTGCATTTCGTCGCGTTTGTCGAGGATTTTCGCTGAGGTGGGCCAATCACCCTTAAAATAATCCTCGTCCAGAACATTGTAATGACGGATAGCCCATGGGCGGTCGTCTTCTTCAGCTTTACTGCGAGCTGCAATAACCAGTAAGCCTTTGCCTTTGGCCGTTATGTGTTTTTTGTTCCAGATTTTTGATTCTACCTGGTATAGGAAATCGGTTAAGTGTGGGTCATCCGTTGGTATCTTTAGAACGCTAAGGTCGCTGGCCCACATGCGGTAATTGTTTATATGGACAGTGTTATTACGATAGTAATAATTTGCTATGTTGTTTTGTAATATCTGCCATGATGATTTATCGCCGGTAACGCCTGATTTTGCTCGAAGCATCATGGATTGTGCAGGGCCTTGTGGGAAATAGTACCAATACTCTTCTTCATTACTGTTGTCAGCGGCCCAGTTTATATCTTGTGTGCTCTTGAAGGATGGTGGTGGGCCTTCAGCGTTTTTATTCCAGGAGCCTGATTTCACAGTCATTGTGCCGGCAGTCAATGCACCGGCGGTGGCTAATGATAAAATGGCTGTTTTGGTAGTTGCAAGGCCAATAATTCCAGCTAATAAGCCAACATTAGTTGTGGTAGCTGTGATTGAAACTTGTGCAGCGGCAGCTTTGCTTGGAGCGGTTAGTTTTCCGAACAGCACGAGGGCGGCAAGCAGTGTGCCTTTGCTAAATCCGTTTCGTGAGAGCTCTCGCTGGAGGGATTTTTTTGCACGTAAAAACAGCATACGAGTGCTAAACTCGCTGCAGCCCATCGATTCGGCAATTTCCGAATAGGGCATCTGGTCATAGCAACGCATAATAAGGACAGCTTTATGCCGCGTCCGGAGCTTTTTCATGGCTTTCGAGACAATCTGTTTCAATTCGTCGCTAACGAGGTTCTCAAGACCATCCTGGCGTTCTTTAAGCGTGCTCCTGCGAGTTGCACTTGAAACCGCCAGTTTTCGTTGTGTCCGCTCGGTTCTGTAATGACGTCGTAGTTTGTTAGTGGCTATGCTATATAGCCAGGGCCAGAATCGATCGGGCTTTTTTAATTTGCCTATTACTTTGCACATCTCTAGTAAACTCTCCTGTACAATTTCTTGCGCCAAATCGTCCTGTTGTGTAAGACGATAAACATATGTACGCAGCCGCTCGCGTGCCTGCTGGGCTAAAAGCCCAAGACATTGTCTATCGCCGCTACGAGCCCTATTGATCAGCTCGATCTGAGCCATCTTTTGATCCATTAAGGGCTCCTCTTACTGCTGTAGCGCAAGTAAAGACTATAATTAAGTGCCACCATCGATACTAAATATAACGCTTTTTTCACGATTCTACCAGTAAATCACTGCTTATTAGACCCTGTTTTGTCTTACTATAGTTTGACATGGCCTTTTTAAGCATATCTGATTGTGTAATAAGCATTTGTAAAAAGAGTCAATGTAATATTTTTTAGGTAGTATATCCTCAAAGGCCTGTCAAATACTTTATAAGTATAGGCTAAACATTATTATCGGCCGTAAACTTCTCTTAAAGTTAGGTAATGAAGGGGAAAATATCTACTATTAGCCATTTTATCTGCCGTGGTTAGTGTTGCTCACAGGGGCTATATACCTGACAGGATATTATCCTACAGAGTCGGAGAGAACCTGTTAATTGATGGCCAATGCTTATGTTTCGTTTTTCCACTCCTCATTTCTTCTTTTTTTCGGAATCTTCATGTACAAAGTACACGAACTCAAAATCGAAACTGGTTTTTATCTCTAACTGAGGACCGACATAG
>JASFMF010000181.1:0-4874 GCA_050117705.1 Phycisphaerales bacterium | reverse complement strand
TCGTCTTCGCCCGATTCCTCTGAGTTCTTTTTTGCTTCCTCCATAGCCATAAAGTCTTCTTTTGAAGTTACAGTTTCTTCATAATAAGCCATAAAAAGCTCTATTGTGGTCTCGGTAGTGCATAGATAAAAGGGGTCAAGACGCACTTTTCGCTGAGGTCCTTCGTGTTCCTGACGATCCTTCTCATCTGCCGGGCTGCCCATTAAAAAATCACCACCGGGAATTAAGGCCATTTGAAAAGAAATTTTCCTACCATCTTCTGTTGTAACTGTTTCTTTATATTTTTTCTGTGGGTTATCCTGGGCATTGGTATCAGTAACCATTATAACGCCAAAACAAATCGCCAAACCAGCTACACACATCAATGTACGACTTATTGTCATCTTCTGTCTCCTCATAACACATCAAAAACAATTTTCACGATTATTCTTATAGACGTCTTTTAAAGTCCTTTTAACTTAATAAAGTATGTCCTTATTTAAATTTTTCCAGCTTACAACGAAAATCTTCATCGCATCGGGCATGCTCCATTCCATAATCGGCTGAACCAGAAGCTGTGTTCTAAAAACGACATTATATCAAAAAAACTCAGTATTCCCGGTCCTTGAGTACGCCCGGCTGCGGGACAGGATATTTTCCGTCCGAGCCAGGCTGTAAAGGTGCAGGGCCATCATTTGTCAGTTTGTCGACATCGGGAGCAAACTCATGCTTACAGTTAAGAATTTGATCATATGTTACGACCTGACCGGTATGGGCGGCCATGCGGCCCATAGAACTTACCAGACTGGCTTCGGCGCCGCGTTTGGCCTCGTTGTAAGGCACATCTCGACGAATAGCGTCAATCAGGTCATCCCACTCAAGCTGGTAAGGATTCGGTTCCGGCTGCGGGAACCGCCAAATCAGGTTTTCCCTGTTCATATTGTGCCCTTTATAAGTCCGAACCTTGCCCGGGTAATGTCCGCTCGTCGAGATGACGGCTGTACTTTTAGTACCGAGCGCATAGCTGGAGAATCCACCTTTACAACCTTCCATAGCCCGGCCGTAGTAAAAGAGTTTGGTCCCATCCGGATAGGTGTATTCGACCGAGTAATTATCGAAGTTTTGATCCAGTGAACCACCGCGGTAGTGGCGGCCGCCAGTGGCATGAGCTTCAATAGGCCAGGCGCCTTTCATCCAGGAACACTCGTCTATCTGGTGAATATAGTAGTCACTATACATACCACCGCTGGCCCAAAGGAAGGCATGAAATCTTTGAATCTGGTACAGTACTTCACTAATTCCGTCGGGCTTTGGCCCGGCCGTAGCGGAACGACCGGCCATACGGTAAGCCCGCATCGCAATAATATCACCAATCTCACCATTATCGATGCGGCGTTTCAACTGCTGTCGGCCTTTGCAATGGCGAATCATAAGACCCACACCCACCTTGAGGTTTTTCTTTACAGACTGTTCGGCGAGTTCCAGCATCCTGCGCGTGGTCGGGCCGTCAACCGTGACCGGCTTTTCCATGAAAACGTTAAGGCCCTTCTTGATAGCGTATGTGAAATGAACCCAGCGAAATGCAGGAGGCGTTGCAAAAATCACTACGTCACCGGCATCAAGACAGTCCATCGCTTTTTTGTAACCATCGAAGCCAACGAACTTACGTTCTTCAGGCACGTCCATTAACCTTGCGTGCACTTCTTTCAAATTATTATAACTGCGAGCAACACGGTTCTCGAAAACGTCGGCTAAAGCAACAAGCTTTATTGGACCGTTCTTCACTGAAAGAGCATTCGATGCTGCGCCGGTGCCCCTGCCCCCGCAGCCAATGAGTGCTACTTTGATAGTATTATTCTCTGCTGCATAAATACGCGGCATAATCCCACCAACCAAAGCCGATGTTGCGGCGATCCGGCCGGTGTTTTTTAAAAACTCGCGACGCGATGTGCTCTTCTTCGTATCTTCATTCATGGTCTTTACTCTCCTACTGAATATTTGCTTTTGGCCTGAATGTCATATGTGATTAATATCTCACATTATCTTCGCAATCCACACATCTCACAAGCTTTTTTATTAAGCCGGATTATACTGGCCAGATCCACCTAACGAGAATTGTTGTTTCTTATACTCAATCTCAAGTTAATTTTATATCTACGGCAGGCTTCGCGGCTCTACACCAAGCAAATGCCGCACGAAAAAGTCCATTCGCCGTCTGCTCGCATAGGGAATTCTGCCTACGCCATGACCGCCACCTGGCACAATCAGCAAATCGAAATCCTTGTCCGCTTTTATGAGTGCATCTACAACCTGCATAGTCGAGGCCGGGTCAACGTTCCTGTCGAGTTCGCCGACTGTGAGCAGTAGCTTACCCTGCAGTTTATGAGCCTGCGTCACATTCGATTGCTCTTCGTAATGCGGGCCTAAAGGCCAGCCCATCCATAGTTCGTTCCACCAAATTTTGTCCATTCTGTTATCGTGACACCCGCAATCGGCAACTCCGACTTTATAGAAATCACCGTGAGCCAGAAGCCCACGAAGGGCGCTCTGTCCGCCCGCGGAACCGCCATATATGCCAACCCGTGTCAAATCCATATAAGGATATTTCGCGGCGGCCGCTTTCATCCAGACAATACGGTCGGGAAAACCTGAATCTCCAAGATTCTTCCAGCAAACTTCATGAAATGCCTTCGAGCGATACGAAGTACCCATGCCATCCATCTGCACGACAATGAAACCAAGCTCGGCGATAGAGTGCTGGGTAATCTGCAGCCCGAATGATTTTGGCACAAAGGCACCCTGCGGACCGGCATAAATCTGTTCGATAACTGGATATTTACGGTTCGGGTCGAAATTGCTCGGACGTATTATAATTCCATAAATGTCTGTGACACCGTCACGACCCTTTGCAGTGAAACGTTCCGGCGGCTTCCAGCCCGTTTCCAATAATGCGCTCCAGTCGGCGCGCTCCAGCTCACAAATTAGGTTTCCATTTTCGGAATTACGCAACTCGATAATCGGAGGCTGATCCACTCGTGACCAGCTATCGATAAAGAACCGGCGATCCGGCGAGAAATCGATCCGGTGTGTACCTTTTCCTTCGGTCATAACAATAAGCCCCGTCCCGTCGAAGTTTACACGACAGAGGTGTAAGTAATAAGGGTCCTGCCCCGGTATGATGCCGCCTGCCCGAAACCAGATATGATGTTTTGCTTCGTCAACATGCTCCACTCCGCGCACCACCCAGTCACCCTTAGTTATCTGGTTCTTTACCTGGCCGGTCTCGGCATCATACAGATACAAATGATTCCAGCCATCCCGCTCGGACATCCAGACAATCTCATCGGATGTATCGAGGAAATGGCAAAAGTATTTACCTGCATAGTCGACAAAGGTCTTACTTTGCTCATCGATAATAACTTCTGCCTCGCCCGTCGAGGCATTCACACTTATAACCTGAAGCACATGGTGACCTCGCCGGTTATAGAGAAAAGTGAACCTCTCTGAATCCGGCATCCAACGAACTCCTGAGATACTCCATGGATTTTGGCAAAGCTCATCAGAGATGGGAATCTGACGTGCCCGTACCACGTTAAACAATCTTGGCTTGGGGACATCGATGCGGTCACCCGGCTTGTCATAAGAAAGTGTATGAAGCTTCGGCTGCAACTGGTCCTCGGGCGCCGATTCGATAAGATAAATTTTTCTGCCCTGCCCTTTTTTAACCTGCAGGGCGGCCAGTTTCTCCGAATCGGGCGACCACCAAAAACGCTCGGAATATGCATCTTCCTCTGTTCCATCAGTGCTCAGAGCGATTTCCTCGCCTGAGTCAATCTCCCGCACATAAAGATTATAATCTTTAATAAACGCGAACCATTTACCATCAGGCGACTCACCTCTTCTTCCGGCTGTTTCGTGCCTTCTCCTTCCAGTAAATTCACGGGCCCCCTTACCATCAATTACGGCATCAGCCGCTTCTTCGGTGGCAACAAACACACCCAAATTCTTCCCGCTTTTATCTGTTACCAGCCAAACGTGTCTGGCGTAAGTGTTCTGCCTGTGTTGTTGGCCGGGGCGAATTGTGGCGTAGTGGCGCCGCTGCCTGTCAGGGTCTATCCAATAAACCTCAACATCGTCTTTTGTACGATTTATAAAGGTGATTGAAGTCTCGTTGCCACTGACGATACTTGGACGTATTCGCGAACGCGCCGGAAGCGAAGGTATGTCCTGCTCATCTTCAGAAAGCTCCTGTAATTCGTAGCTGCCCAAATCACACTTCCACCATTGGTCACCGCTTCGGAATTTGAGTTCTGTCAACGCTTCGTCAAAGCTAAGGTTTTCAATTGGAAGGCGGTCGGCTTGTATATCTTTTCCGGTAACATCAGAAAGGCTCGAAGCAAGCCGCTTGTGGTCAAATGCCAACTTACGCACACCTGTTTCGGCGTTTACGAGGATATGCTCACGCACCCCATCCGGCAAATCGTTGCGATACCAAAACTTATTGTTATCCGGCAGCCAGTGTGGAACGATTCTCTGTTTAAAAACTTTATCAGCAGTAACGCTACGCAGGTTCAACGCCCGCTCATAGTCGGAGCGTGTCCCCTGAGCAATAGCATTATGAGCAACAAGAAGCAACACTGCGAACAGCGTGATTTGGATGATAACTTGTAAACGAAATGTATTTCTCATGATTTCTATCTACCTCCAATTATTGATGATGTGATTTACGAAGCTAATATAAGTTCATGCTTTTTGGTATGAAATATTCAAACTTTGTATGCTGTACATTAAATTCTCCTCCATCGGAGAAAGCCACGCAGAATCCTCGGCTTAGAGGACTAAAACTATGTATCATAATCACTTTTTATACCAAATCAGTGATATTTACATCAAGG
>JASFMF010000180.1:0-4877 GCA_050117705.1 Phycisphaerales bacterium | reverse complement strand
AATCCTCCCATCCCTCCCATTATTGCTCCTTTGGACCAGTTGTAAGTCACGACCTTAGAAAATTTTTCAATGCTTTCATCGAAGAATAGAACGTTATCACCCATTTCAACGGGCCCAACCGGCTTGTCGTAAGGATATTGACGTTGAGCTAGTACTGCGATTTCATCGAGGACATGGACCTTACCGACGACGAGGCGGGTTTGCGCATTCTCGTAATCCTCGCCGGAATGATTGCCAACGCGCACGTAGCCGGACAGGTGCATCGACTTCTCGTCCTGCGAGAGCGTGCCCATATAAAACGCCCGCCAGGACAAACCGCTCGTGAAGTACGTGATCTCGAACGGCACCTGGCCGCTGATCTCCGAACGAATGAGCCAGCGGCCAAGCTCCCGCAGCCTCGCTGGAAACACCAACTGCTGTATATCGATTTTGTCCGCCTGTGCGAGCGGCTCAAGTGACAGCGACGTAGGGTCAATTAACGTATTGGCCCACATAAATTGCAGCCAGTTCCAGCCTTTTTTCAGCGTCAGATTTCTCCTTTCGCGAACAAGCGTCAGATCCGCGGAATTGTAAATTGTAAGCTGAACATTGTCTCTTCTGGGCAGTGTCACCAGTTCAATCGCACTTGCCGGTGCAAAAGGCGGCTTCTCGGCAATTGCAGTTTCTTTAAGTTCACTAATTATAGATATAGAATCCGTAACGGCTTTTTCTTGTTTTGGCGCCTCCGCAAGCCTCTTCATTCCTTTGCCACTCTCACGTGAACGTGCCCCGGTTGGAGCCGGCCTGTCGGCTGTTGCCATTTCCAATTTGTCTGAAGCTGGCTTTTCATTCATCGGTGATGACAATATTTTTTTGGCAACTTCATTTTTCTTTGCTTTGTCCTCGCTGAGTTGAGTTGTTAATAGTAATAGTCCGATTACCAGCACTGCGGCGGCGCTCAGCCATGCGGGTTTTGTAAACAGAATACTCCTTTTCTTAGCCGGCTCCTTGGCTTGCTCTATTACGCTTGAAATTAGTTCTTCGGAAGCTGTAGCCTCTTCACGCAGCAAATCCAGAGATGAGAATTTCCGCTTCAGTTTATCCAGATGCTCACGGCATTCGCTGCATTCTTCCAAATGCCCGGCTGTTTCTTTCATCCGGTCATCCGAGGCCAGCTTGAACTGGTATTCGATAAGCTCTTGTTCTGTTAAATGACGTTTCATTTTACCACCGCCTAAACATCGGGTAATTTTTGCGCCAGTGTCCTGAGCGCCCTGTACATTTGCGTTTTCACCGTGCCGACCGAGCAGCCCAAAACCTGTGCCACTTCAGGGTAACTAAGCTGCTGATAGTAGGCCAGCACAAGTGTTGCCCTTTGCTTCTCAGGCAATGCCCCGACAGCCCGCCTGATCTGCTCTGTCTGTTCTGTTTTTATCGCCTCTTCGGATGGCTCGTTTGAACTATCAGCCGCTGTGACCGCCTCAAGGCAGTCACTGTCCGGATTTGCACAATCGAGCTTCTGATTCAGCGATACAAAACGCATTCGTTTTCGTCTCCGCATACCATCTATAGCCACGTTCGTCGCAATACTGAAAAGCCAGCTTTTAAACCGGCCGTCCTTAAACGTATGTGCTTTTTCATGCACGCGTTTGAATGTCTCCTGAAAAAGGTCTTCGGCTTCATGACGATTACTGCTCATTTTCATCAGATATCCCAATAAGCTGTCCCCGTGCCGGCGTACAAGCTCGCCGAACGCTGTTGTCTGGCCCTTACAATGGGCCTCAATCAAACTTTTATCAGTGTTTTCCATCGAGGCAATTTACTCCAACTACAGCTTTAGACGCTTATAGTGACTCATCGGTTGACAGTAAATATTTGTGAAGTAAATTTTTCGTCAAAATATGCGTTTTTCAGTGCAATAAGCCTGAAAAGGATTCTCCGCATATATCTTTAGCTATTTCATTTTAACCCGCATTCGGTCCGCTGACAGGCACCGGCTTATCCATCGCCCAAAGAACTGCATTTACGGCCTTCGCCCTGTTTTCCCATACGGTTTGGGTTGTTATAACAAAGCCAGCCAGCCGCCGTCGACGTATATGATTTGTCCGGTGATAAAGTCACCTGCTTTTGATGCGAGCAAAACCGCCGTGCCGGCGAGGTCATCGGGTTTGCCCCATCTTCCAAGCGGCGTATTTGAAAGGACCCATTTATTGAAGCTTTCGTCGGCCTGCAATGGTGCGGTAAGGTCTGTCGATATATAGCCTGGTCCGATTGCGTTCACGTTTATATTGTATTTCGCCCATTCCACGGCAAGTGTTTTCGTCAGCATAAGCAGGCCGCCTTTGCTGCTGGCGTATGGCGCCGTGGTGGGGCGGGCTACGTGGCATGTCAGCGAGCCGATGTTGATAATTTTTCCCCCGCTGCTTCGCTTTTGCGAAGCAAAACGGCAGGGGGCCTGTTTT
Organism: Phycisphaerales bacterium; assembly: GCA_050117705.1. Classification (GTDB taxonomy): domain Bacteria; phylum Planctomycetota; class Phycisphaerae; order Sedimentisphaerales; family Anaerobacaceae; genus NIOZ-UU13. The sequence goes on along the minus strand of JASFMF010000180.1, from coordinate 2,436 downwards.
CGATGATTACAAAACGCCTGTGACATTACGAAAGCGGCGGTCAGATTTACCTCGATGACATGGTTCCAGCTTTTTAAATCGATTTCTTCGCTTGGTCCGCGAATGGTCGTCCCTGCACAATTAACAAGAATATCGATGCCGTTCGTTTCGGAAACTATATTTTCGAATAGGGCTTCTATTTTTTCCACATTTGCCAGGTCGAAGGGAAAGGTAAAAACCTTTCTTTCGGTCTCGGCCTGGATTTGTTGCGAAGCGGCTTGGAGCTGCTCTTCGGTGCGGGCGATAATTGCAACGTCGGCACCGTGCTTGGCCAGTCCTTTCGCCACTGCAAGGCCGATACCTCTGCCGCCGCCGGTGACGAGTGCGGTTTTACCCGATAAGCTGAAAAGTTCGCTTTTCATAAGTTGATAATAGAGCAAAAAAGCAGCTAAATATCAAGCTTAAAAGCGGTTGTGCTGTTCTGGGCGAAATTTGTCTTTGTGTAGTTATGATTTGTAAGGAAATTAGCTATTGTTGAAATAATCCTTTAATTTGAAGCGTCAGTATTTGTAATGGTGGCATTGTTTCAAGTGATTTTTTTGGGGTGTATATTATGAAACGTGTGACGCTGAACTTTATCGTTGATTTTTTGGCCTTTTTGGATTTTGTGTGTCTGGCTGTTACTGGCTTTATTATCAAGTTTGTTCTGCCGCCGGGCACCGGTGGACGCGGCCAAGCAATCACTGGCGGCCGGGGGCTGGGCGCCGGTGAACGCATCAGAGAGCTGTGGTCGATGGGGCGGCATGATTGGGGTGATGTGCATTTCATTTTGTCTGTTATTTTTGTTGTGCTGGTTTTAGTACATGTCGTTTTGCACTGGACGTGGATAAAATGTTATATCAAATCTTTATTTGCAACTCCGTGGAGGCCGGAAGATTCTTGATTCGCTGGTTCTTACGTAAATTAACATAGTATAAAACGGCGTTGTTTAAAAAATCGGGGGAAATTGGGATTTTGCCGGTTTTTTAGGTTCATTTTTAGAGAAATGCCTTTTATTAGGCTGATATTGGGAGCTGCTGTGTTGATATGGGTAATGCAGGCGATATGGCGAAAATAAAAACGTCAAAAAATGAGCAAAAATGGCACCGAAATGAACATAAATTCACAAAAATGCACACGTTTTTAACATAAATTGACTCGAAATCATCGCTTTTTCAAAATTAACATTTTGTAAATATGGAGAACATAGAGAAACTGTTCCCTTTGTATTAATATTATGGGACGTGACGGTCGCGAAGGTTAGTTGTAAGTTTTTAGTGTTGAGTGTTAAGTTGGATAAAAAATAGTTTATCCGAGAGGGTGAAAATTTAGTATTTGTGTCAATAATAAGGGAGGTAGTGACGCCTATAGATATGAAGGGATTCGCGTGTCTGCTATGTACCGGCTGGGGCCGAGACTGTTAAATATTGGCATTTCACACTGCATCTTTTTCATAAATCCTGAATTCTAATCCTTCGACCTTGCTCAGGACAGGTCCCTAAATTCTAAACAAGCAAGAATTCCCGAGATTTGAAATTCAAAACGTTTTATAGCCACAGAGAGCACGGAGTACGCGGAGTTTTTTTTGCCGGCCTTGCGGGACCGTCTTAGCTTTTCTCGATGTGAACATCTGCGAAAGCTACAGCCTAGACCCGCCGGGCCATTTGACAATGGCTGCACAGATTGTGCTGGCCAGCTTTTCAATTGGTAATTGATTCCGTCTAAGGAAAGCCGGATCTGCAATATTTGATTTTGGTTGGCCGGAGGGGAGATTCGGTAAATATTGGCAAATCGAATGACATCGGATATAATGCAAATTCTGGCGGATTTTACGGTTGTTTTTTGGGCGGAATTACAGTTTCAGACATTGATGTTTTGGAAATTGAAAGCACACAGAAATGAAAGACGTTTCGTTAAAATTTAAGAATTACAAATGCTTCGGGGAGGAATTGCAGGGTTTTGAGAGTATACTCCCTATCAATATAATTATAGGTCGGAATAATTCGGGCAAGTCCAGTTTGCTTGATTTAATTAAATATGCGATATCACCTTTTGATCTAAGTCCATTAGCCCATAAAAACAAAATTCCTGAGGTAGCCCTTACGGTTCCTCTTTCAAAGGATCATGTTCAAAAGGTCTTTCGGCCTGGAACATATGGGGGTAGTATTCCAAGACATATTGATCATTGGAGTTTTGGGAAGGAGTGGGTTGGTGAGAGACTTACTGTGCTATTGAAAACTGATAAAAGGAGAGAGTTTTTTTGGCTTAGCAAAAAGCTACCCGGCTACGCGGTTGGATATCAAGGCCATTTTGCAGAGCATTTTACAAATCCTTTCGATCACAAAATATTTAAACATTTGAAGGCAGAAAGAGATATCCATCCAGAACCGGATGGGGGTAGCGGTGTGACTGAGAATG
>JASFMF010000179.1:0-4887 GCA_050117705.1 Phycisphaerales bacterium | reverse complement strand
AACAGGGCTTGATATCGGTAGGGAAATCTTTGCAAATATCGAACAGATAACTCTGTTTGCTCTGCCTCCCGACGGTGATTCCAGCCAAAATAAAACAGGATTGCCTCCGTTAGCTAATTGTATTGGGGTGGCAATAACAAGCCATAATCCAAAACAAACCCATCAGATTCTGACGCAGTTGCTCGGAGTGGCTAATCTGATGTTAAGCAAGTCTGAAGCTAAACAGCCCACAGAAGGGATTGGTAAATACGTGATTGGGCTTGCCAATGACCAGAAAATCTACTGTTATATGACTCAGGCCGGGAATACCACAGTTCTATCCTTAAATTCGGATGTTGTTGAAAATTCGATTTCTGCAATCAACGGAAGTAAATCGATTTTAGCCGGCGGGCCTTTAAAAGAAACTGTAAGCAATTTATCACCAACGACCAGTAAATTGGTAATGGTCAATGTCGGCGGAGCATTGCGTCTGGCTGAATCTAACATCAATCTTGGTCCGAAGGATGCTGAGAACAGTCCACACCAGTTGATTGCTAAGTTGGCAAAAAGCTGTGATAAAACGGTCGTACAGTTGCGTACTGATGAAAAGCTAAATAGCTTCAGTGCCGGCGTGAATGTAAGCGGGCTTCCACCTGTAAATGATGTGTTCGGTGTCGTAATGCAGTTGACCGAGGGTCTTTCCAAAGGTAAGTCCGAAGCCAAGGCCTGGAAAAAAGAAGCAAAAGGTCCTTCCGCCATAATCGCGAAAACAAATCAGGCTCCGGCGATAGATGGGAAGGCAGAAGGCTTGTGGGCGAGTGCCAAGGACATCAAGCTTACCAATGCGATATATTCATCGATGCCGTCAAAAGAAGATTTGTCGGCAAACTATAAAGTTATGTATGATGAAAACAATCTTTATATGCTTGTTGATGTAACTGATGATAAACTTGTACGTGACTCAGGTTCGGATGAGTGGTATTTCGATGATTGTGTTGAAATCTTCATCGATGCCGACAATAGTAAGTCGGGCGGTTATGATGACAACGACGCTCAATATCACTTTAACTGGGATAAAAGCAATCCTATGATGAACAGCTTCCAGCACGGTGAGGTGGATAATGTTAAATTTGCTATGGTGAGAACGGAAAACGGATATCGTACTGAAATCAAGTTTCCGTGGTCAACCCTAAGAGTTAAACCGTCCAAGGTATCGAAAATAGGTCTTGATGTTCATGTCAATGACGACGATGACGGTGGTGACAGGGATACCAAGATAACATGGAGTGATAAAGAAGATATCGCTTTTCAGAGCCCCAGTGTCTTCGGTACATTAATGCGGCCAACCGAGAATCTTTCCAAAGGTAAGCCCGAAGCCAAGGCCTGGAAAAAAGAAACAAAAGATTCCTCCGCCTTAATCGCGAAAAAAACGAATCAGGCTCCTGTAATAGATGGGAAGGCAGAAGGCTTGTGGGCGAGTGCCAAGGACATCAAGCTTGCCAATGCAATATATTCATCGATGCCATCTGAAGAAGACTTATCGGCAGACTTTAGAATTATGTGCGATAACGATAATCTTTATGTGTTTGTTGATGTAATTGATGATAAACTTGTGAACGACTCAGGTCCGGATGAGTGGTATTTAGATGACTGTGTTGAAATCTTTGTCGATGCCGATAACAGTAAGTCGGAAAGTTATGATGATAATGACGGCCAGTATCGCTTTAGCTGGAACCCAAACAGACCGACAATGAACATGTCTCAGGGTGGTGGTACTGAAGGTATCGAATTTGCTATGGTAACAACGGAAAAAGGATATCGTACTGAAATCAAGTTTCCGTTATCGACCCTGAAGATTAAACCTTCCAAAATGGCGAAAATAGGTCTTGATGTGCATGTCAATGATGACGATGACGGTGGTGACAGGGATACCAAGCTGACCTGGAGTGATAAAGAAGATATCGCATGGCAGAGCCCCAATGTCTTTGGTACAGTAAGTGTGGGTATCTTGGGTGGTCCAAGTGGCCCGGTTGGCATGGTTGGCTGGTGGAAGTTTGATGAATCTGAAGGCTGGAATGCCGGTGATTCGTCGGGCAATAACCTTACCGGTACGCTTAAAGGTGACCCGAAGTGGCAGCCTTCGGGTGGTGTGATAGGCGGGGCATTGAAATTAGACGGCGAAGATGATTATGTGGAGATTGAGTACAAGACAGACTTGCCTGTCTGGACTATAGCTATCTGGGCAAAAAGCCCTGAAGCGCCGACATCGGAAATGCCGACTTGTCCTATTACCCGTGAGAAGAATTATCAGATGAACTGGGACCATGCACACGATGCTTTCCGCGGGGCGGCAGGTGTCAGTGTTGAAGGAGAATGGCACGCTGCAAGTTTCGGAGACTTAGAGGCTGATATATGGTATCATCTTGCCGCGACTTACGATGGAGAGAACCTTAAGGCTTATAAAAATGGGGCATTAGTGGATGATAATTCCGATCCTTCAGGAAATCCACAAATGGAAGGTGAGACCCTGAAGTTGGGCAAGAATGCGATATATGATTTGTATTTCAAAGGCGCTATTGATGATGCCCGCGTTTATAGCTATGCTCTAAATAAAGACGAGATTGAGAAAATTTATAGTAAAGGTAAACAAAAATAGCAAGTGAGAGCCAACGGTATAACAAGTACTGGTTATAACCAGTTACGGTGGGTAGTATTACTACTGGCGATAGCTGTGATACTACCCACCGTGTGTTTACTTTGGTTTATGAGCCGAGTGGTTAAGAACGAGCGTCTTGCGGTTAAGCAAAAACTGACTGATGTTTATACACAGCGTTTGGAGAAGTTAGGCGAGAGGATTGATGAGCTGTGGTCGGATCGAATAGATGTTGTCGAACGACAAACGACAACACAGCGTCAGCCTGTTAAGATGTTCGAGTTGCTTGCCGGCCGGGATAAAAGAGCCGCCGGTTCAAATATATGTGATTCGATTATTATCTTCGACAGTAACAGGAAGCTGAATTATCCTCTTATTGGGGATGGCGGGCGTCCGGAGGAGCTTTCAGAGGAATTCGATGAAGCCTGGAGTGTCGAGTTTGCCCATGAGGATTTTAACGCGGCGTTAAATTTGTATGAACAAATCGCCGAATCTTTTGTTGATGAATATACACGCTACGGCGCCTTAATGGGTCAGATTCGATGTTTGAGAAAAATGGGGGCGATTGAGGATGCCATTGCTCTATGCCGTAAGATTGCTTATGGACAATTTTCCGAAGATATAAGTTCATCCTTGGTATCGCTTAGCGCCAGGGCGAGAATCTTACTCGTAGAAATGAAGAGTGGAACCGAAGAGGGTCTCAAACGTTCCGATATGCAGGACCTGATGGAGTCCGCCATCAATTATACTCCAGGCAGTAGCTATATATTCCTTCCAATGGGCTCTCAGACGAGGATTTTTCTTTTACGCAAAGCAACTGAGATTGTGGAAGAAAGCAAATGGGCTGAAGAATTCGAAGAGGAGGTTTCAAAGGCGAAAGATTTGCTTTTAGCCGAGGAGTTAGCGGCTGCTGTTCTTGACAGGTATTATGCCGGTTCGGCTTCGGAGCCCTGGTATGAAGAAGATGCCATCAAACTCGTGACGTTAATTCGTAACTCACTAAATACAATCGACGAAGAGGTAGAGTGGAGCTGGTCCGAGAAATTACAAAACATCTCTGATATTCTGGATTCTCTTCAGTCAAGACAGGAGAACATGGTTAAGTTTGAAATGCCTGCATCCAATACACCGTATGAATCCTGGCCGGAAGATAGTCTTTTCAAGCTGGGTTTACCGGAAGAGGTCTATGGGATGTATCATAGCGTAGGGGATAAGACGTACTTGTTATTACAGAATGCCGATAATTTTCATTCAGACCTGGATTTGTGTGGAGATGCTCTTAAGGAAGCCGGTGTTTCCTATAGAGTAACGGACAATTTTGGTTCTTATGCCTGTGGTTTGGAAAATCCGGAAAGCGCGGCTTTTCTTATGGCGCCGCTGGGGAAATTCTTTCCCGGCTGGCAAGTTGCAGTTCATTTTACTGATATTAATATTTTTGAGAAAACAGCCGGCAAACAGGCGGTGTTATATATGTGGGCAGGATTGCTGGCTATTGGTGTAATGATTGCGGCAGGATTGCTGGCGGCGCAGGCGGTTGGAAGACAGATAAAGACGAACAAGCTAAAAAACGATTTCATTGCGACCGTTTCACATGAGCTGAAAACGCCGTTGGCATCGATGCGCGTGTTGGTAGATACCCTTCTGGAAGGTAATTACAGGGACGAGAAACAGGCTAACGAATACCTGCATTTGACATCAAAAGAAAATGAAAGACTTAGCAGGTTAATTGATAATTTCCTGACCTTTTCAAGAATGGAGCGGAACAAGCAGGCCTTTAATATGGTTAAGGCAAGCCCGGCTGAGATTGCACATGATGCGGCAGAAGCGGTTAAGACAAAATTCGACCAGAACAAATGCGATTTTAATATGATAATTGATGAGAACTTACCTAATGTCCTGGCAGACCATGATGCTATGGTAACGGTGGTCGTGAATCTGTTGGACAATGCCTGCAAGTATTCTTTCGATGAAAAGAAGATTGAGTTAAGGGCTTTTCATGAGAATGGTTTGGTTTGTTTTAGTGTCAGTGATAAAGGTATAGGTATGGCTCGCCGCTCAGTGAAAAAGATATTTAAAAGATTCTATCAGGCCGACCGCAGCTTGTCGCGGCACGCTGAAGGCTGTGGATTGGGTCTTAGTATAACAAAATTCATCGTAGATGCCCATAAAGGCACAATTTCCGTCGAAAGCAAACCTGGTGAAGGAAGTACTTTCACTGTCCGCCTGAATTCGGTATAATTTGTTGAACGTGTTTA
>JASFMF010000178.1:0-4891 GCA_050117705.1 Phycisphaerales bacterium | reverse complement strand
CACGACAAGCACACCCTTGTCTTCTTTGTTTTCATAGTCTGCTATATTTATCTCATCCGGATTCATATAGCCTAAATTGACTGTTTTACAGCGTTCTTCGCTGATACCCGTCGCCAGCACAACGTTGACTCTCGGCTTCTCCACGCCGTCAATGAAAGTGCCAATTCCCTTAACATGCGTCGAATGGGCTATAACCCCTCTTGGGATACCGGCAAACTGCTCCATTCGTTTTAGAAAATAATCACGCGTATGATAACCGATTTTATCAAGAACTTTCCCATGCGTATATGATATTTCCGTAATATGCGGAGCGTAGATAATCAGTGTCCCGCCATCGGCAAGCACAGGCTCGAGCTTATACATTACCTTACCCGCCGTCCAGATATCATCGTACATCTTCGGCGCAATTCCAAGAATTGTCTGATACGGCTTGTCCTTATAAACAACATGAACATCCTTCGATAAATCAGCCGCTTTCTCCCACGCCTCGATGCAATCACCGATGAATATTCCCTTAAGCTCGTCTTCCAAAGCAACAATAGCGAACAGCTTATGCGGCGTCTTTATAAACGAAGCCGCTTTCTCAACCACCTGTCGCGTGGGCGTCCACTTCTCGCCGTTTATAAGAGGATTCGTTATCACCCCTCCCAGCCAGTGAAAAAAGTTTATGATTTCATCACCCGCAATACCGGGAAATATATATTTATGCCCGCCGGAAAAGCCAACAACCTCATGAGGAAACACAGGCCCTAAGATAAAAAATTCATCATACTCGTTAATTAGCTTGTTAACGCGCACATCAACTTCTTCACGAAACAGCCCGCCGCTTATCTGTTCGATTTCATCGGCGGATATATTGCCGATTGAAGTAAACGTCTCCGGCTTGTCCCATTCATGATTGAAAAATCTCACCGATGAGTATTTGCTCTTGCGTTCACCCAAGGTCATACAAAGCCTTGTACAAATCTGCTCTTCACTAAGCGGCTGATGTGTACCCAGCGCCACCAGACAATCAACTGCTTTTGCCTTTGGTTCCAGACAACCATAAATAAGCTTAAATATCTCACCTATAGGCCCCGAACGCGTATTGTCAGGAATTAAAAGCAGAATCCGTTTACCGGTGTAGTCACTTTGCGTAAAGAACTCGGCGATTGCCTCGCCGGCCTGATTATTATCAATTAAACCATCTTTGTTTTGTCGTTCGATTACCATTTGATTTGCTTTATATATCGCGCATGCAGCATTGCACGAAAGATGAATTCTTATTTTTCCCAAGGAGGTAATTCAGGCAGATATTCGTCGAATTCCGAAATTACTTTTTGCTCGTACTCACCCGCGTACTCGCCATTGATGAACTTATCGAACGCCTCATCATGGAACCGCTTCCACGATTTGACCTCATCGCCCGGATTAATAGGATAAAACAACGCATCATTCGCCTTGGCGGCCTTCATATCACCCGGCGCATCGCCAATCATAACCACATGATTCTTTTCATACCGCCCCTTTGTAGCATAATCAAGATGCTGGGCTTTCTTACCCATTTCCTGCCCGGCTATAATCTCTACATACTTGGCAATATCGTGTTCTTCCCACTCGCGTGTAAGCGCCTCGCATGGCGTCGCTGATACCACAATAGCATCGGCCAAAGGCTGAATCTTTTCCAGACTCTCACGCACAAATGGAAATGGTGGCATCCCCTTAACGGTCTCGCCTATGGCCCAGTTAACTCTCTCACTCCATTCAAGAGCATGTTCCAGTTCTTTTTTAACCTCCGGATCCTTGGCCTGGTCAATAGCAATTTTCAATCCTTCGTTGCTCAGCAGGCTTTTCGGATCATCCACCCAGGCAAAGTAATGCGGATATTGCGGAATCTGGATATTTCTTGCCTTGGTCATTGGGTGGTTGGGCAATAGCTCCGCTATAATCCGCTTTGCTGTTTTATGTCGGTTGGCCCCACGTGTCTTGGAAAACAAATCTGCAAAATCTTTACACTCGCGTGCAGCCTGCGCAACAGGCTGCAACCCGAAATACGCAATCAGCCACGGGCAGAAACATTCACGCTGCTTAATCCCCATTGTATCGAATGCACACCCGTCCGAATCAATTCCAACGAAGAACTTGTGTTTCGGTTTAAAATCTTTTAATGGTTGAGCAGGGTCAACACCAGCCATTTACTTCTCCTAATAATTATTAAATATTAATCATTCAATCAAACACCGCTGAACGCAGAAAAACCACCATCGATTGGAATAACAGTCCCGGTAACAAACTTCGCCGCATCGCTCAGCAGCCACATAACCGTTCCGATTAGCTCCTCAGGCTCACCGAACCTACCCATCGGCGTATGGTCGATAATTGTCTTACCGCGAGCGGTTAGCTCGCCGGTTTTTTCATCCGTCAAAAGGAACCGGTTTTGTTCGGTCAGAAAGAATCCCGGTGCAATCGCATTAACACGAATATCCCTGGAGTAATTCTGGCAAACATGCACAGCTAACCATTGCGTAAAATTACTCACCGCCGCCTTCGCCGCCGAGTATGCGGCAATTTTTGTCAAAGGTCTGAAAGCATTCATACTGGAAACATTTAGTATTATACCCTTTCCGTTTTCAGCCATCTCTTTCCCGAACACCTGCGTCGGCAGCAAAGTCCCGAGAAAATTCAGGTCAAAAACAAATCGAACCGCCTCACTCGGCATATCGAAGAAAGACAAGTCCGGCGAAGTCGTCGCCTCCTTTTTATTACCACCCGCCCCGTTAATCAGAATATCGATTTTACCAAACTCTAATTTGATTTTCTCATGGGCTCCTTCCAGGCTGTCCTTATCCAGCACATCGGCTTTGACCCCAATAGCCCTGCCGCCGTTGGATTTAATTTCATCCGCAACCTTAACTGCCGCCTTCTCAATCAAATCCAGAACAACTATCTTCGCTCCAGCCTCCCCCAGCGCCTTGGCCATCGCGCCGCAAAGAACACCGCCTCCTCCTGTAATCGCAATTACTTTGCCTTTAATATCGAATAGCTTTGTCATTTTTATCCTTCCTTATGGATGAACAATTATTCACCCATTATAAGTGCTTCGGTAGTTTTTTTTCTAACGGCTTACGTTCGAACCTCATAAATACAGGCAGCCCGTCCTCATTAATCGTCACAGGCGCTTCACCCTGCACCAAAGGCCGGACATAATCCCGCATCGCATCTGTTATATGGTTACCCTTATCATTTATAAACTCGGCGGGCACTTTTTTCTCTCCGTTCGCCACATCTCGTAATTCCGCCAGTCCCGTCGTGCACTTGTACTTTGCCCCCTCTTCACGAACCAGCGTCACCATCTTACCGTTCACGCCCTCGAGCGCATTCTTCACCGCCATCTGCCCGCACATATAAGCCTCATTAACGTCAGCCAGAGAAGCAAAGTGCATTGCGCTTCGCTGGTTTGTTCCGAGCTTATTAAACCGCGCTTTGATACCAACCTCTTTTTCTATTACTGCCTTTAACATCTCAGCCACACCACCGAGTTGAACATGCCCGAAGCTGTCTTTACTGAACGCCCCTGAATCCGCAGTTACGTATTGTCCCTTTTCATCGTTCAGCCCCTCGCCTGCAACGATAAATACTCTGCCAAGCCTGTCAAACACTTCTTTGACGTCACTTACAAGCTTATCGAATGAAAATGCCGCTTCCGGCATATATACAAGATGCGGCGCATCCTCTTCACTTCGGGCAGCAAGCCCCGTCGCCGCTGCTATCCAGCCCGCGTTTCTCCCCATTACCTCCAAGATAGTGCAAGTATCTGTCGTATACAACGCCTCGGTATCTTTCCCCGCCTCCGCCGCACATGTCGCGACATATTTTGCCACGCTCGGATAACCGGGACAATGGTCCGTACAGGCCAAATCGTTATCAACTGTCTTGGGAATCCCCATACAAACAAGTTCATATTTCGCATCAGCGGCCAATTTATTTACCTTGTCCGCCGTATCCATCGAATCGTTACCGCCTGCATAAAAAAAGTAGCGGATATTATGCGCCTTAAAAACATCGAGCACCCTCTGGAAATCCTCTTTGGATTCTTCGATGGATTTTAATTTATATCTGCACGAGCCTATGGCCGCCGCAGGAGTTTGCTTTAATGCCTCGATTGCTTCGGGTTTTTCCGCCGATATATCGAACAGGTCCTCTTTTAATACACCCAATATCCCGTTGGTCGCACCAATAACGCTGCCGATTTTACCCGATTTCATCGCCTCCTGTATCACACCACAGGCACTTGAATTAATAACCGCAGTCGGCCCGCCCGACTGTGCCACAATAGCATTAGGTTTAGAATCCATTACAACTACTCCATTTCAATTTTTTGCAATCTTTACTAAGTTGCCTAACCTAAACTAAATTTTATAAGCCTGTCATTCCTATTTTCCATTCCCGCCCTTCTTTTCATTCCTTCTCTCCTTTTCATTCCCGTCTTCCTTGTCATTCCTTTTCTCCTTGTCATTCCCGCGAAAGCGGGAATCCAGGAATGAACCGACTAAGTGGCTTCAACCAAATAATGTTTTGATTAAATCACCCAATTCCGGCAGAATATACAACACGCTGATTACAATTTCAAGATTTAGTTTTTAACAGGCTGATAAGACGGCTTTTTAGGAGTAAAACATGGCAAACTATATGATTGCACAGTTCGACGATATCGAAGCGGTTAAATGCCCTTGCGGCTTTTCAAAGAGGGCCTTTGTCGATAAAGACAATCCCACAGCAACAATGCACGTTGTCGATATCCAGCAGGATTCACAGGTTCATTATCACAAAAATCTCACCGAGCTTTACTTTATCCTCGAAGGCACCGGCCAAATGGAGCTGGATGGACAACTAATTCCCGTAAAACCTTTTA
>JASFMF010000177.1:0-4894 GCA_050117705.1 Phycisphaerales bacterium | reverse complement strand
ACCCAATTCGACAAGCAACGCAGCTCGGAATGTTTTATCGTATGTATGATGAGCCGGAGAAAGCAAAAGTACAATTCAATAAAGCTGTTGGAACAACAATCTCGCAACAACAATTGCCCGAAGGGCCGGTTTTTGAACAGAAAAGTCTCGCTGCAATGCATCTTTTAGAGTTAGCGCTTGATATGAATGACTGGACAGCGGCGGAGCATATAACCGACTTAGCACAGAAAGAAAATTTCGATGATTGCCGGGGACGGGTTTTTGCGACACGTTTGGCTATGACTAAGGGCGAATTCGAGGTTGCATTGGCAAAAATAGACGAATGTTTGAAACAAAGACCGGTTTTTTCATATGCTTATATGCTAAGGAGTGATATCAATGCTCTTCTTGGTAACGAGCACGCATCTTTGGAGGACATTCGTAAAGCCGCATCTTTAAACCCTCTTGATGGAGTTATAGCGAAGTCGGCAACAAAGTTGATTTATCTTCGAAATCAAAAGCTTGGTGATAGTGTTTCTTCTACTCAGAAACTTGAATTCAGGTCTGCTTTGGAAAGGGCAATAGCGTTAAATCCCAGAGATTTGGGGTTGTTGAGTTTGTATGCGGAGTATTTAACTCCGACGGAACCCTTAAGGGCGGTAGCCATTCGCCAGGACCTGCTAAGAGCCGCTCCCAACATGAATAATGCCTTACTGCTCGCACAATTGGCAACGGAAGTAGCTGTGAAGCAAACCAATTCGGAACATAAGGAAGTGATGTTTGGTATTGCTGCTTCGGCTTTCGAGCAGGCGAAGAAAATAAATCCTCAGGACAAACAGATGCTTTATCTATATGCGAGGTACTTTCGTGCCCGGGGACAGGATGAAAGAGCTGAGGCGCTGCTACAGGAATCAAAAGACGAAAGATTGCTTTGGGACCATTATTTCAGGCAGGGCCAATATGATGATGCAGGGGCGGTTTTGGAAAAGTTGTACAAAGAAGGCACTAAAGACGAAGCTGTACTCAGAGGTCTGTTGCTTGTTGCCGAAAAGAAAGCGAACGGAGAAAATGTAAAAAAGTATTCTGAAGAGCTTGTAGCTTATGATAATAACGTAGAGAACAATCTTATTCAAATTGAAGCATTTCTTAGAGTCGGTCTTATCAGGGAAGCTGAGTTCAAATTACAAAGCTTTAAGGAAAAGTATCCCGATGAACGTAGAATAGACCTGCTTGAGGCATGGTTGTTGATGAGGCAGGGGCAGCTTGAAAAGGCATTGGAGCTAACAAACAGAAATCTTCAGGCCAATCCGAAAAATCCGGTGCCGTGGCGGTTAAGAGGTGAAATTCATTTCTTTCTTGCGGATTATAGTAAGGCAATCAGTGACCTTAGAGAGAGCAAGTTATTGTCGGACGAGCCTGTTACTCGAATTTCTCTGGCAAAGGCTTATATGGGTGCGAAACGATATGAGGATGCTATTACTGAACTAAAAACAATAATCGACATCCCCGGGTCTCCTCCTGAAGCAAGAACGTTACTCGAACGTATTTACTTACAGCTTGACAGAAAAGTAGAACTGGAAAAATTTTATTCCCAGACGCTTGAGAAATATCCTGACAGTGTCCAGTGGCTTAATCAGGCAGGTGCGTTTGCCATTCAAAAAGGTGACTTTGACACGGCCGAGCGATTATATATGAAGGCTTGTGTGCTCAGGCGTCAATTGCAACAAGCTATGAGTGAGGCCGGTGAAGTAAAGGATGCTCTTTATGCTACAGTATTCGATGGGTATTTAAAGGCACTTATCCTGGGGGCGGGGGAACAAGGAAGGGAAGATTGGAATCCTCGCAAATTGGAGAGAGTTTTTGAAGAATGTGAAAGACATATTGATGATGATCTTGCGCCAATAGTATATTTGCGAATGGCTCAGGCAAGGTTAAAGCTTGATGATAGATTGGCCGCTGTTGAATATTGCTGGAAAGCTGTTGATAAGGCGGGGGAAAATGAGTCACTTGCCTCTGAGGTCCTGCTGAGAATGTTTCTGATACTGGGTCCTGATGAAGTCTTAAAGTATTGCCGGCAGAAACTTGCAACCGATCCTTATTCGCTTGCTGCCAATTTTGCCATGTTTAATTTGGCCAAAATTAACAACGATTATGACGAAGCTATAGATTATATTGACAAATGCATCCGTCTTATGGATCCGGACAATAAACGCAGAATTGATTACATGGTCAAAAAGGCTGATACTCTAACCCTCGCTTACGAGACAAGTTCCGATAAAAACTATCTTAGAACCGCTATCGTGGATTACGAAAGTCTGCTTATTAAAATGCCGAAAAATACCAATATTCTGAATAATTTAGCATATTTACTTGCTGAGAATAATGAAAGGCTCCCGGAAGCCCTAAAGTATGCTAAGCGCGCGCTTGATGCGATGCCAAATAATCCCGGCTTCCTGGACACTTATGCTTATGTGCTGCATAAGAACAATAAAAATTCGCAGGCCGCCGAATTTTTGGCGGTTGCTTTACAACAATATAAGCAGAATGACATTATTGTACCTGCCCAGGTGTACGAGCATAAGGGAATGATAAAAGAAGGACTCGGAGCAAAGGATGAGGCGCTTGCTGCTTATAAACAGGCGTTAGAGACAGGAGCAGATGGATTATCGCAGAAAACTAAACGGCGGATACAAGCGGCTATTGAGCGAGTTTCGCCATGATGCTTTATAGGTAAATTAATTTTAGCAGTACATAATAAAATTGCTTTATTTGGTTGATTCCGAGAAGAGAACAGGATGCCTGAAGGAAGACCAATAGCACCCAATAAAATTTTAGGGCCGGTAATACCAAAGTATCCGGCGGACGCCTCAATGACGCCAAAAGAGGCCATAGGGATATTGCGCAGGCATATACTGCTTATAATTATTTTGACTATAATGGGTTTTGTGGCAGGCGGCGTCGGCTGGTTTCTCTTAAAGAAATTTCTCCCGGAATATGTTGCAACAGCTTATATTAAAGTCCTGCCTCCGGTAAAAACAGACCCCATGGTCATCGATACACCTCAAACTCAGAAAGATATTCTGTACGGCCACCGATTGTCGATAGCAAATCTTATTAAACAGCAGAGTAGTTTGCAGAATTTACTTGAAAGCGATATCGTTAGAGAAACAGAGTGGTTCAGGCGCAGAGATGGAAACATAAGAAAAGCTGTTAAGTACCTGGACAGCCATTTACGTGCCGAGCCTCATAGAGATGCAGAGTTTGTTGAAATCTCAATGACCTGTCGTGATGCCAGGGAAGCGGCTAATATAGTTAACGAAATGGTGCGTTTATTTATTGCAAGGCGGGCAACTACGGAAAGAGGAAAGGTAAATGATGAACTGAGAATGCTTCGGGATCGTCGGCAACGTGTTCAGGAAGAACTTGATAGAGCCAATGACGATCTGGATGCTGTCAGGGAGAGATATGATATAACCGACCTTGCTATGCCCGTAGGACGAAATTTTCAGCATACAATAACCTTAAAGTTGAATGATTTGGAGCTTGAGAAAAACAAGCTCGAATTGGCTATAAGACAGCTTAGCGCTGATATAATGAAGCTTCAGGATTTGGCGGAAGGTCCTATCACCGAGCAGATTGAATATATTGTAGAAAAAGATGCTGTTATGATTACGCTTAATCAGCAGCTTGCTTTTCTGGAGGCCCAGTTGTCAGGCAAGCTTGCGAAGTTTGGTGAAAACCACAGAGATGTTCGCCTGTTAAGAGAACAGGTGGACGAAATTAGAAAAAGAAGAGATCTTAGGAAATCTGAAATCTCAAACCAGACCCGCATAGCGAATCTCAGAAATGCAAGTGATGGTTTACATGTGTTAAAGGAGAGAGCAAAACAGGTGGAGGAAATGCGGCAGGAAGTGGAGACGGACAAAGTGGAGCTTGACAATGCGCGTATCCAGTATGAACGGCGGATGAAGGTAAGGGATGAGCGTGTTTTAATGCTCGACTCAATCAAAGAACAGATTGAAAAGTTGATAATGCTTCATGATTCTCCTGAGGCACCTAAGGTACAACGTGCCGGAGATGCCCCGATACCGTTGGAAATGGTATTTTCGCGACAGTGGTATATTTGGTTTCCGGGTGGGACGATGCTGGGTTTTATGCTTAGTATAGGTCTTGCTTTCCTTATCGAATTGACTAACGAGCTTGTACGCACGCCAAGTGACGTTGCCAGATTTTTGCGTATTCCGCTCTTAGGTGTTATACCGGATGCGTCCGAAGATGGTCAGGTAAGACGTATTGAGCTTTGCCATACTGTTCGTCAGGCGCCTTATTCTATAATAAGTGAGTCTTACAGACGATGCCGAACGAATCTGAAGCTTTCCGGGACTACTGGTACATTGAAGTCTATGCTTGTCAGCAGCGGAATGATTGGTGATGGCAAGACTTCCGTAGCGGTTAATCTTGCGACAGCCTTTGTTGCTACGGATAAAAAGGTCCTGCTGATAGATGCTAATTTCAGACAGCCTAATTTACGAAAGCTGTTTCCAAAGATACAAACCGATATGCTCGAAGATAAACTTGAAGCTGAGGGTTTCGATTTTGGATTAAGCAGTGTGCTGATGAACCAATGCGGATTTAATGAAGCAATAAGACATAGTGGAGTAGACGGTCTTGATATTATAGATTGTGGACCATTACCTGCTAATCCGGCAGAACTTCTTGGCAGCTCCCGGATGGGGGAATTGCTTGCGGAGCAGCGTAAAACTTATGACCACATTGTAATTGATGGGCCGCCGGTTTTGCTGGTGAGTGACGCTAAGGTGTTATCGAGATTTGTCGATACGACAATCCTGGTGTTTAACGCCAACACTACGAGCAGAGGGGCTGCCCAGAGGACTATTCGTGAATTCGAAGAGGT
>JASFMF010000176.1:0-4905 GCA_050117705.1 Phycisphaerales bacterium | reverse complement strand
TAAGTAAATCATAGTAAACGTTAAATACTTCTTCAGTTATACTATCTGCGTAATCATCATCGTTACCGTATTTCGGTGTGTCATATAATAATGTTCGTTGCAGGCGTTCGTGTCCCTCGAAATTAGCCTGTAGAGCCTCGAGTAATTCGTTCATAGTAATGTTTTGTTGTTCGAACACATGATACTTTACTGCGGCCAGTGCATCAGTTACCGTACCAATGCCGACACCCTGTATATAAGTCGGATTATACCTTGCGCCGCCATTGTGGTAATCAAGCCCACGGGCGATACAGTCGTCCATAACAATTGACATAAATGGAGCGGGCATATAATTGGCATAAAGTCGTTCGATGATATTGTTAGCTTTGATTTTCAGGTCAATAAAATATTTGAGCTGTTCCCTGTATGCATCCGTCAATTGCTGATGAGATGTGAATTTGCAGGCGTCACCGGTTTTAGGGCCAATCTGCTCGCCTGAATTAGGATCAACGCCATTATTGCAGGCCAGCTCAAAGATTTTGGGCCAGTTTATATAGCCGGTCAGAGTGCAGCTTTCCTTGCCGAACGAGCTGACTGTCACACACCCGCTGGGGCCGCCGGTGCGGGCATCAGTCATATTCTTGCCGTCCTGAAGCATCTCCTTGATAATCACATCGGTATTGAAAACAGAAGGCTGGCCAAAACCTGTGCGAATGACTTCGCATGCACGCTTCAGGAACCGGTCGGGATTCTTTTGACTGATTTGAATGCAGGAACTCGGCTGGGTAAGACGCATCTCTTCGACTACATCCAATATCATATATGAGACATCATTGACTGCGTCACTTCCATCGGCCGGGATTACTCCACCAACGTTAATTAATGCAAAATCGGTGTATGTACCGCTTTGTTCTTCGGTAATTCCAACCTTAGGCGGAGCAGGCTGATTATTGAACTTTATCCAGAAACATTGAAGCAGTTCTTTAGCCAGTTCGGATGCTAAAGTTTCTTCCTCCAAACCTTTTTTATAGAAAGGCAACAAGTGCTGGTCAAGACGGCCGGGATTAAAGGAATCCCATGTATTCAATTCCGTAATTACAGATAGATGTACAAACCAATATGCTTGGAGAGCCTCCCAAAAATTGCGAGGAGCATGGGCCGGTACGTATGAACATACCTCGGCTATCTGTTCCAGTTCGCCGCGACGAACAGGGTCACTTTCCTGTTGCGCTAACTCCTTAGCCTTGGATGCGTACCGACGCGCAAAGGTAATAACTGCATCGGCACATATATTCATAGCCTGATATTCCTGCTCTTTTTCATAAGCACGGGGATCATTAAGATAGTCGAGTTTATTGCGGTTTTCTGCGATGTCGCATTTGAAGTCCAGCATGCCCTTGTGGTAAATTTTATCATCGAGAATAGCATGGCCGGGTGCACGCTGTTCCATGAATTCTGTGAACACTCCTGCATTGAATGCCTGGTGCCACTTCTTGTCCATAGCACCGAAGACTTTTTCCCGTATGGTCTTACCTGCCCAGAAGGGGATGATTGTCTCACTGTAGACTTTTTTTACTTCTTCCGTAACTACAAAGGGTGTTCTCTCACGACTATTGAGTATACGCAGGTCTTCCATGGTATGGCAGCATAGCTCGGGGTAGGTCGGTGTTGCCCTTGGAGCAGGGCCACGTTCGCCTACAATCAACTCACCATCGTTAATGCAGATGGTTTTATTCTCCATGATATGCTTGAATGCCAAAGCTCGGCAGACAACAGTAGATTCTCGTTGGAGAATATCACTTTTATAAAACTCAGTAATCAACTCCGCCCGTTCGGTGGAAATATAGGGCCTGGTTTCAACGCTTTGTTTACGTAATTTTGTTATTCTTTCGTTCATATAACTAACCGCCTATCCTGACTTCAAATCCATACTTACTGAGATTCTTTGCAATTAAGTTCAAATCTTCATCTTTTGTAGCTTCGACTTGCATGGGTTCAATCTCAGCTTTGAGTCGAGTCAATTTCTCCTTTGCTCCGCTGTTAAAGGGTAAAATGTCTATTCTTTCAACGCCTTCAAGTGACGCCGCAAATTTGCCTGTTGCCTCGATATTTTCCTGGTCATCGTTAAAACCGGGAACAACCGGTATCCTGATGATGATTTTTTTGCCGGCCTTTGATAGCCGTTTTATATTATCAAATATTAGATTATTTCCCGCTCCGGTAAAACGCTCGTGCATTTCGTTGTCCATGTGTTTTATGTCACAAAGAAACAGATCGGTTTTTTTACTGACCATTTCCACAATTTCCGGTTCTATATGACAGCTCGAATTAACTGCGGCGTGTATATGTCGCTTATAGCATTGGCTTAGCAATGCAAGGAGAAAATCGGGCTGCATCATAGGTTCACCACCTGAAAGTGTAACACCACCGCCGGACTGGTCGTAGAAAATTATGTCTTTTTCAACTTCAGCCATGACTTCATTAACGGTCATCTGCCGTCCGATGATTTCTCTCGCACCGGACATACAGGCATCCACACATCGGCCGCAAAGATTACATTTTTCTGTGTCTGTTACAGGCAAATTGTCAACGAACGATATTGCCTGATTGGGACATACCCGTGCGCATTCGCCACATTCGGTACACCGGCTCCTGCGCAGGCCATGCTCGGGGTAATCTCTCCAGCTTTCCGGATTGTGGCACCACCTGCACTGCAACGGACAACCTTTGAAGAACACCGTCGTGCGAATGCCAGGGCCATCGTGTATAGCGTACTTCTTGACGTCGAATATGAGTCCCTTTATCTCTAATTCAGGTTGTTTAGTTTGGGGCATAGCAAAGCTTGATTTTGATTCAATAAAATTTAATATACCAGCCACAATTTCCCCCACCTCCACTTTCGCCGTCAATGGGGTCATACTACTAAAAAATATTTTCGTTTATGCTTGAGTCTTATCAAATTGAAAAACTATAGACACTTGCAAAAACACCTATTATCAACCACATCTACGATTTAAGATTAATTCAGGTTCGTAGCCAAATCTTTCTTCATACTAAGATACCAAATTTGGCTTAAAATAGCAATTACCCTGGGGGTTATTCCGTGGGTTTGCCTCAATACATCTAAAATCCGCCGGAATATCAGTAATTAAAGAATTGTCAGCTTTTCCATTGCCTTAATATTTTAAGGCATTCGATCATTGCCCGGCCATTGTGGTAACCAGATTTCCAGCGATTGGCTTTATCACCTTGTGGATTTCCTTTAGGCGTGATATTCGAATGCCATTCACCATTTTCCCAATCCACCATGTTTTTTTCTATAAATTTGCATGTTTTTTCAAAGACGGTCAGATACTTCGAATCTTGTGTCAGACGATACATATACAAGGCACTGACAGTCGCTTCGGCCTGAACCCACCAAACTTTACTGCGTCTATCAGCAGGCTGATTAAAAGGGCCGTTGTCGTAAAATCCGCCGTTGGCCTCATCATATCCGTATTTTAATGAATAATCGAACAGAGTTTTATACAAATCGATGAATGGATAGTTAGAAACTCCAGCGGCATTACAGGCATCTATAAGTAACCAAACATTTTCAATATCGTGACCATAAGAAACCCTTGCATAGTATCCTCCCAACCTCGGTGTCCAGTCACGCTCATACTTATCTGTACATGCGCCGATATCTTTTCGCACGACCGCGTTGCTTTCGATATTGATTAATTCCAACAGACGTTTGCGCGCCAGGGGAAGTTTACTTGCGCGATAAAAGGTGGTAATGGCTTCCATTAGATGGAGATGTGTATTCATCAATTTAAAGCCGGCTTCACCACCCATATAAGTATCTTCTGTAGCGGGCACGGGAGTCCAGTCTTCATTAAAGAATTCAATATAACCTCCGTGAGTTTTGTCGTGAGATTTAGCTTCCAGCAGATTAAAGATTTGAACAGCAAAATCTAAAACATCTCGCTTTTGGCTGGCCAGATAATATTCGGACACAGCGTATAGTGCAAAGGCTTGGCCATAAAGATGCTTTCGTGGTTGCAGCTTTTCGTTGCCTGTGGCATCTACCTCCCAATAGAAACCACCGTTTTTACTGTCCCACATTTTTTCTTTCAAGAAACGATAACCAATGTCTGCGGCCTCCAAATATTCATTGCCTCCATAGCCGGCCCGAACCAATCGAGAAAACAGCCACACCGTACGGGCCTGGGTGACAATCATTTTGGTCTCTTCACCTTTAGGCTCACCTTCAGGGCCGAAGTTTATAGTGTATCCCCCATTTTCACGGTCTAAACTTTTTTCATACCAGAAAGGAATGATATTCTCTTTGAGTATCTTTTCGAATTTAGGGATATGGTTTCTTGCAAAAGAAGGGTTATCTTGTGCCGCATGCAACTTTGAGCAAATTGAGAAAAGAAAAATTAAAAATAATACCGAGAAAGTGTGTATATATTCGGTCTTTTTAAGGTTCATTTATTTCTCCTTCACCTATTTGATTCCATTCCAGTTGGGTATTCGGGAACTTCCACCTTTTTTATTTGTGGGTGTTTATAATAAGATAGTCACTATTTATTTCAATCACATTTTGTTTAGTAGATACTGTTACGACTCTTTTTCTAAGTAATATACTTACCAGGAAATGCATCCAAATGGATGAAAATCCCTATTAAGGGTGGTGAAAAAGGCTTGACCATCGATTGTTAGCACGTTAATATTCACATCAAACAGCCCGAGTATAGCACGGTCTGGGATAATTGGAATAAAAAGGGAGTAAATTAGCGAAATACCGGGAAATAGTATTTTGTCCACAACTTCGGGGTTTGTGTATTTTTCAATTTTGGAAGGAGCCAGAGAGGATGACCAGCTCACAAAACAATATCCCGGGTAATCATCCACCTGCAAAGAATGTTCATAAAGAAACCA
>JASFMF010000175.1:0-4917 GCA_050117705.1 Phycisphaerales bacterium | reverse complement strand
AAGTTATCCTTTCCGCTCGATCCAGCAGGCGCAGAAAGCTTTATGATATTCCCTTTACCTGCCATCTGGAAGTTGTATTTTTTCCCGGTCGAGGTAATTTCGAAATTGAGATCTTTTCCCTCCGAACCTATCGCGAAGTAAACCTCGGGGGCATTCTTCGTCCTTCCGGGCCTTTTCCGACTAGTCAAAGGCATTCTTACCAAATTTCCCATCCTCAGTGAAGGATTATTTTCAATATCGGAGAACTTCTTATGTGAACTAGCGCTCGTCTTATAAAATTTATGCCCCTCATCATCCGTAATCTGAGAAACACTCGCGCCGGCAAGAAAAATCTCGTTTAACGCGTCTATTAGACATCCCAGCTGCAGGGGATTACGCGAAGACGGCTTTACAAGAGACATTGGCGTAACAAATATCAAACCCTCGGGGTGGCCCCAGGTTTCCGAAGAATCCCACACGTAAGACCAATGTCCATTGCTCTTATTTATTTCTATATAATTGCTGTCACTATCGTAATAATTCTGCCGGTCGGGGAGCCACTTGTTTGAATCATGTATGTAGATATACCTCTTTGTACTCGTTTCTTCTATTCTGTAAGGAATCAAAGTATGACCTACCAGATCCAAACCTCTGACTATAGTAATCACCGGATAATCTTCCATAGAAAGATAATATTCCACCTGCTCATAAGCGTAATTACCATCTTCTATATGAGAGCTTTTTAACATTTCCGCCATCCACATTATACCCGCGTGACTCCATTCATGACACTGCATAACCGTTATCACAGTACACAACTTCGCTGAAGTAGGCCCGTCCACTCCCCCGGAATAAGTATAGATAGGCTTACAAAAACCCATGTGTCCTTCTTCCTTATAGATTATATTAGCAAGTAAACTCATCCCAAAACAATTACCGGAGGCAACCGCGAAGGCGGCATTGTAAGCTTTATAGAAAGCGTAATCCAGAGGACATAAAACCTTAGCTTCCGACGAATCCGCGCAAATACCTATAAAACTCCTTACATATACTTCCCACGGCAGCACTGTATCACCACTGCTGTTCGAAAAATAAGTCGTGTTTCTGAATCCCCATGTATGATTCTCAATGAATTCATCCGCGGCATAAGAATGGATCGACAGGAAATTAACAACTAACAAACTTAAGATTAATGCTATTTTTCTCATCTCATCCCTCCTTAAGGCGTTGCCTTACCGTTTTTGACAGTTGAAACGAGAGAACGATTTCCGTTTTTAGCAAAATACTGAACTGTGTAGTAGTAGTCTCTATCTCCTATTACCGTATTATCGAGATACTTATTATCTTTTACAATAGGGCTAACCTGTCTATAATCCTTAGAAGGATCAGAACTCCTGAATACTACAAATCCGGCATATTCTGTATCATATGATGGCTTCCATTCGATAAGCAAAGCACATTTACCGGAAGGCTGCGTAACCTTCAAATCTGTCGGTGTGGGCGGAGGCCCTATATTATATGTATAAGTTTCTATCGCAATAGAAGGGTCTCCTATATTCCCTAAGTAATCAACACCCTTCACTCTGTACCAGTAAACCTTTTTCTCTACCACAGTGGTATCTATGAAGGAAAATACAGAATCGGCAGCCCATACATTAGTGGCCGGTATGTCATCACAGTCTACCTTTTCAGGGGTTATAAGTGTATCACTAACTCTCTTATAAGGACCAGCTTCTTTCTCCGCTCTATAGACCATAAATCCAAACAGATCCTGAACAGGAGAAGAAACCCACTCGACTTTAACCGATCTGTCTCTAGCTTTTAGACCCGCGAGAACGGGCGGCGCTGGCGGTGTCTCTTCTCTTAATTTCTGGCAAACACTTTTGGAGGTATCGCTTAGATTCTGGCTTCTATCATAAGCTTTTATAGTATACCTGTAACAAATAGGCGAACCTGCAGGAACAGTAAAATCTTTATACTCTAAACTATCGGGGTGGTCATTGTTTCCCACAAGATGTGTGGGATAAGGTCGCCATTCCCAAGCTGTACATATAGTTCCACCCGTCGGTACATGGGTTGTTACATTTGGTTTCTCATATTCGACACATACAGAATCTCCTCCGCAAATACCTCTGTATATATTATAACCCGCGAGATCTGGCGGAACCGTACCTGGTTTTTTCCATTTTAAAGCGATATGGTCCGCATGGCTTTCCGCCACTAAATCGATTGGACGCTTCGGGGGTGTAGTATCCGGTAGATTGTTTCCCGCCGAAGGAGAAAATCCGCTAATATTTCCTTTTTTATCCACACATCTAACCCTGTACCAGTACGTTTTTTCTCCATAAGCAGAAAATATCGCAGGATCTGTGTCTTTAAAGAGAGGAAAAGTCCCAAACGTATCCGGCACCATCGAAGCGATTAAAACACTATCACCAAGAGAATCCGCCGTATTAAAACGATAAACCCTGTATCCCTGTATACCAAATAACTCCACATGACCTAATTCATCATGGCTAACCTGATACCATTTTGGTTGTAAACCGTCAGGATAAGCTTCAACAGTAATACCGTAAGGCGCAGCCGGAGGTGTTGCATCTTGAGGCGTAGCGGAAACAGCCGCACTAAACATACCTTCGTAGCCGAGAGCATTTAGCGCTCTAACTTTATAACTGTAGGGAAAATTATTTATAGGTCCGTAAGTCGAATCGGGTGATACCACTTCATGTTTTGTGGGGTACCCGGCACTGTCCCAACGCATAAAATCTCTGAAGCAAAGCATCTCGGGTATCTTATTACCATCCAGATCAAGAGTACATTTTTCCATTATTTCAGCCCCGTTAATCTTTTCCCAAATCGATGATAAAGGGGCCTTTCTATAAACATCATAACCGGAAGCCGGCCCAATCTCATTCCATCTTATCATTACCTTACAATCACCCGCTATAGTAGTAACTCCCGATGGAGGCGGTAACGGCTTAACCGTCCCGGCAACGACCGTGGCGGTATCTATGGGTTTCAGCTCTTCGCCCAAACCCAAACCTTTGGCGCTTTTGGCAGGAGCTATAGCGTACATGTATTTCTTACCTACAATAACATTACTATCGACGTAAGAGTGACCCATAACGACTCCTACTTTCCAGTATCTGGACGAGAGAGCCATCAATTCACTATAAGTTTCACTTGTTGCAGAAACATTGGAAACATTACATGGACCACTAAGTTTTGCAAGACTTACAGGAGCCACAATTTCATCTACATATGCACCCTTTTTAGGAGAGACAGGAGAAATAGGAGAAACAGAAGAACTCTTAACAGTACCGCCTTTTGTACTGCTACTGCTTTTCTTTGTCGTCTCTGAGGCTCCGCTAAGGATATTAGAAATTGCCTGCCACTCTACGGATGTTGTCGGTATAATTTTTTTGATGTCATTACAATCACTCATAACAACGATCGGTTTGGCATTTATCGGCTTAGGAGTAACAATAGAACCTTTCGAAGGAACTTGCACTCTGTAAAGATTAAAAGATTCAACCCCTTTCATCTCCGGCCATTTCAACAATATAAAGGTCTTCCCCGATTTAACTTCTCCGCTTATCGCCTGAAGAAAACCTGGCTCTGTAGAGGCAAAAAGGCCTTCAATCATAGCAGTACCTTCAACTTTCATAAGTTTATCTAATTTGCTTTCATACTCACCAACTAAACCCAATTTGGCGGCAACCGCCTTCACCTGCGAGGTAAAAAGTGCTATCTTTTTACCAACTGCGCCATCTCCATGCTCACCATCGTCATAGGCTTGTTTGAGTTTGGCAGCCACGCCATCTCCATGTTCACCATCATCATAGGCTTTTTTGAGCTTAGCAAGCATGAAATCAGCATCTGCCCTACTCCATTTATACCAACGCTTCACTTGATCCTTTTTAAAGGACTGAAATTTAGCGGCCTGCCCTTTTTTAAGAGAAGCCATCTTCCCGTCTTCAAGTAGAGTCTCTTTACCGGTTCCTTTTTCTTTGAAGCTTAAACTCCCTCCTAACATTTTACACTCTGCCACATCCGCTATGAAGGATTGTTCGAACTCGGTACCTGTAATACCAGAAATAGAAACGGGGGTAGCGACCTCTAAAGATTCACCTTTTACAAGCTTCTTAACCTTAGCCCATATTCTGCCGAAAGAAAGAAATATAGACCTTTTTTGCTCTCCTTTTGTATTAATACTGGTATTCTCATCCAGATACAGCATCGTACTGTCGGAATAAAGAATTTCAGCTTTAGAACTATCCTTAACTATAACTGTATCGATGTCCTTTAATTCCATACCAATCGTAGGCGTAATAGTGGTATCCGCTCTTTTGACTACTACATCATTAGTGAAAACATTCAATACAGCACCTAATAATATTATTGTTAACATCGATACCTCCTCAATCTCTAATGTAAACGCCGTCTTCTGAATTCATACCCGCGACTACTTCAATCTCACCGCAAATAGCTCCCCAGAGGATACATCCTCTAAGACCAAAAGTGCCCTGGAATCCCATCGGATCACCAAAATACATCTCCAGTTCACCCCAGGCTGACGCGGAAACAAGACCCCAGAGTATCTCACCATATATATAAACTCCGACTACAGCAACAATAGTAAAATCAGAATCTTCAGGACTGGTAACTCCACCGCCACCTGTATAAACGCCGGTCAAGAAGGCACCAACCCCTACGTAAATCTCTATTCCTCCGGCGACTATCCCAAAATCGATGCTTGCTTCGAAGTCTCCGAAAAGATAGAATCCCGATACAGGATCTCCCAGATTAGCAGGATCTATACCAAACCTGCGGTTAAGACTGCTTCCTTCCTGGATAACCCAGAGTTTATTTAAAGGAGCCCTATATCCGATAAACATGCCTCCGGCAAGACCGGCGCCGAAAGTTAAATCACAAACC
>JASFMF010000174.1:0-4925 GCA_050117705.1 Phycisphaerales bacterium | reverse complement strand
CAATAAAAAAAAGGCCGCAAGTATGAAGCTTGCGGCCTTTTAAACATCACTCACAACATTATGTTTCACAATGTTCTGCGTCTTCTCAGCCAGCCGACAAGACCAACGCCAATGCTGCCTAAAATAATCGCGCCGGGCGCGGGGATAGGATTGCAGCAATCTTTCACTACTGTAAGATTATCAATGCCGACATCCTTTTTGCAATGGTCGCTGATTACCAGAAGGTAAACACATTCATCGAAGCAAAGGTCGGGGATGCAAATCTGCCCTTCTTTGTCGCATTTTGTGTTGATATTCCAACTCGCGACCAAAGAACCTAAATATGGATTCTCTATAGTACCGCCATAACTGTTATAATTATCGTTGTAGGCGAATATTCTGAAGTCATCGCCTTTGTGGGCATCAAAGACATACCCTACCGTGCCGCCGCTTTCTGTACCTATCAGTTTGCAGATTGGGTCGGTGAATAATATCTCCATGTCCCCGTTCTTGTCGGTTCGAAGCCAGTTTGTAGAGTTAACAGGATCATCCCAGTTATCGTCCCATGAGTAGGTGCCGTTATTTGCAACAGTAGCATCGTCAACTATGGTGCCGGGGCAGATACTCGACATATAAGCACTGATAATGCCGTCGTATTTCGACGGAAGTGCGCTGTCTTCAAAATCGAATAATACTGTTGTTCCTGCTTGTGCAATCCCCACCAAACAAAGTGTCATCGTCGTTGTCAATATTATCTTTTTCATAATGCTCTCCTTAGCTGCTTTCAAACAAAACCTGTTAAAAATACTCCTTTATTTAAACTTTATAATTTTGTCTGACTCCTCCCTTCTTCCCTGATATTTCCCGACATCCTTAATTTTAACAGCAGACCTGCATCTAACAGTGCGCAGGGTTATCGCACTACGGCGCGTTGATTCCACTCGAAAAGACAATCAAACAATTACAGCTTCCGCCAATTTCCTCATGCTCTTCCCTCCACAAAAACCTCAATTCGGCGGGCGGCAAAACGGTCCCCCTGAACCTGCTGCACCAGCAGCCCTTTTTTCTCCCTGACAGCACACGCGCCTCCTGCGGAACTTCGCCATCTATACAATAGACCGCTTTAAAGTAATAAACCTTCTATGGGTGGAAACTCAATACGAAATGCACCTCCAAGTTTCCACCACCCTTCACAAGCGCGCCTCTTTTATCAGCCCTGCAGAAAAATGTCAACAGAAAAAATCTGTTTTTATATGAAAATATTATAAGTTGCAGGATTACAGGTGTTTCAAGAGCACCCGGAGACTAACATTAATTAAAATCGGAAATAAAAAAAGCCGCAAGTACGAAGCTCGCGGCCTTTTAAAAATCATGTACAACAATTATGTTTCACAATGTTCTGCGTCTTCTCAGCCAGCCAACAAGACCCACACCGATGCTTCCTAACAAAATAGCACCGGGAGCCGGGATGGCAACGGTACTTAGAGCGGCTTCAAAGCCTGAGCCATAGTCACCAGCCCCTGAGGAGTACTGAGCGCCCCAGGGCCCACCGTTGTCGGGGCTAAGGCTATCCCATCCCTGATCGTCAAAATACAAACACTCGGTGTCGTCTCTGTAGAACTCGGCGTCGTCTCCGTTAAGCCCGCCGGCCCAGAATCGCACCAAATCTCCAATCAAGACTGGCTCATCGTTTTCATCCCAGCCTTCATCGCCGGTGTCCCAGTAAAGGTCCGCTGTTATTGTAAATTCGCCGATATCTGAGATAGTGTTGATATAATAGGCCGGGTCTGTTGTCCACCATTGCACAGAAGCTCCACCTAAACCATAGGGGTCTTCGATAATGCGTACGTTCCACCCCTCAGCGGCAGTACCGGTAACCGTAGTACCGGGTTTGACAACGACATATTCGCCCCATGAGCGTGCGGCCGGATTGTTTAGAAACCAGCTATTGAACATGGCGATTCCTTCACCTGCACCAAGACCGGCCCGCCAGTTCATATAAGTGTTGTAACTGTTTGGTTGAGGCTGTGGGGGTGGCTTACCATAATCGTTGTAGAAGGTCTCATAAACGGTGGTCCAAGGCTGATGTGTACGACGTGCGTTAGTCTGGTCTGATTTTCTCTCACCTGGCGTGTTTGAGTCTCCTACCGAGGCTGGATACGATTGAATCAGAACATCCGGGTCAAAACGCAACGTCACGGCCGCATTAACTATGTTGTTAGTAGTGAAGACAAATACTACTAATAAACAAATTGTAATTAACCGTTTCATTTTTCTCTCCCTAACTGTCATATTCACCTTACTCCTTTAATCTTTCTTTTTACAGAGTCCTGCGTCTTCTCAGCCAGCCAACAAGACCAACACCAATACTTCCTAACAAAATAGCACCGGGAGCAGGAATAGCTTGAAGAGATATATTATCAAAGTAAACATCCCCGGCAGGTGAGTAGAAATCCTCAAACATCAAATGCACGCTGTTCCCAACACCTGGGACAGGAGCCACAAAGTCATAGACATAAGTATGCCATTGACCATCATCCACCAATACAGGCGCGGCCCCGCTGGTCGTATCAGTTCCATAATACCAGATGTGGCTTCCTGGAAGGGCCGCAGAAAGCCCTGCAAAACCACCCAGGTTACCTGATGTGCCTATGTCAAGACCAAGATACTCGAAAGAGACTCTGTACAACTGACCTGGTGTGAGGCTGAACCCTGACAATGTTGTTGGTGTGAAGATGTCACCGCCGCGACTTGTTAAATTGAATGTCAGCACATTATTAGTAGTAAGGTTTAGGGGATCAGGCACAATTGCCCCATTGTGCACACCCCCATTTTTGCCTGTCCATGCGGACAAATCTGACTCAAAATCGTCATAGAATAATGTAGGGGCTGCTATAGTGTTCGCGCAAAGCAGCGAAACGAGAACCATAGCGGCGAAAAAGATTATCTTTTTATTTTTCCTTAACTCCTTCATATTGCGTCTCCTTTCAAAGAGAATATTTTTTGTTTTAGAGACTTTTCCGTCTTATACGTCCTTTTACAGCGTTCTGCGTCTTCTCAGCCAGCCGACAAGACCAACACCAATGCTGCCTAACAGAATAGCGCCAGGTGCAGGAATCGGGGAGACGGAAATGTGTGCTGCGTCGGTCACACTCGGATAAGGGTGCTCTTCGTCGCCAACAGCACCCATATCCCCGCCGATATTGAAACCAATATTGGTTACATGGTTAAGATTGACAACAGAGGTCAACTCGCCGGAATAACCACCACCCCAAGTTGCTGCGCTCGAGAAATCCAGGAACAGAGTAGCCGATTCGCCCGGGGCAATTTCAGTCCACCCGTTTTCATAGTAGTAATTCGTCTCGCCCGGAGGATCGTCGGTATACCCCGTGTTCATGTACAGGTTGACCTTCCAAATGGATTGGTTGTCGTTAAAGAATGTTAGCGCATAGCCACTAAAGGAGGTGCTCAGATCATTCGTCGGAGCCATGCCTAACGCCGCGCCAATCACCTGAGCGGTAGTGGCTCCGGATCCCGTAACCGACGTACCCCAGAAATTGGCACCGATTTGAATTTGCTGGAAAGCATCCTGCTCCGACATGTTGGCTACGTACCCTACTTGCCCACCCATCGGTACAGGATACACCATGCTGGGATTTGCCGTGGTATTTCCTACCAGGTTGGTCGTGCCCGGCTGGCTGGAGTCGAGTGGGTTCTCATACGTCTGCCAGAGCTGACTCAATGCAGATTGATTAAGCGTAAAAGTTGTACTTGCCATCGACACTGAAGCCATCATGGCACATACTATTAAAGTAAATATTACACGTCTCATTTTAATTTCTCCTTTATGTGCACAAACTCAAAAGCTTGTACGTTGTCAATTTATAATATCATATATTTTTCAAACTCCTCAACTTTTCAATTACAAAGGATCTGCATGCAAAGACCCCTCATACAAAGAAAGTCTTAATTCTTAGTTGATGTTTAGGTGGACCGCGGGGCAGGTTTTCAAAAATAAATCCTGGTGAAAAATAAATGTCCTGCTCGGCTCTTGGAGCCAGGGAGTTCATTGTATGTGTTACTCCGGGCCGTCGCTTGAAGTCGCTGGATATCCGTAGACACTCGTCATGTAAGCACTGACAACAGCTGAATCGGTGCCTGGAAATGACGAATCATCGAAATCAAATGTGATGGAAACCCGTGCGGCTCCAGTCAAATAAAGTAACAGATTGGTTGTTATAAGCAGTTTCCTCATTATACTCTCCTTTAATTCTTCTCAAACAAAACCTGTTAAAAATACTCCCTTATTTAAACTTTATAATTTTGCCTGATTCCTCCCTTCTTCCCTGCTTCTTTCCATAATACCGAATCTTAGTGGCAAATCTGCACCAATAGCGCCACTGCTAAACAGATTGCACCTGTAAAGAGTGTCAAACAATTACGACTGTCGTTAATTTGTCTTGATCGTTTCCTCCATTTGAATCACAATACAACAAGCGGCGGAACAATTCTCCTTAATTCACTGCATGAGCAGTTTTAATAGCCTCCATACTGAAGCTTCACTGATAAAGCTTTTTCATAGTTATACAGCTCGCTTCTAAACCGGCCACCTCAGTAATGCATTTTCAAAGAGGAAAGCGTGATGAGAATCTACACTCCGCCATCCACTCCCCTTTACGCAAAACACACCTATTATAGGACCTATAAATAAGAATCAAGAAATATTTTTGTGTTTTTATCTTTTTTTTACAATACGTAAAAACACGTAAAAACCATATGGTTTATAGGTGTTTCGATAGCGCCCCAAAACTTTGATATGTGATAATGAAGAGCATAGATTACACTTTGAGTTATATTGAACATTCCTGTTTTATAAGGATTGCCGTTTTGATATGGCGTGCTAATTTTAGAACGGTGCAAAAAAGGTTCAGCGTCTTTTTCTTAAC
>JASFMF010000173.1:0-4930 GCA_050117705.1 Phycisphaerales bacterium | reverse complement strand
ACCAGATTCGATATTTCAATAACTATTACCAGTTTGTCAGGGCGCTGCTGGAAGAATATGTTGCAGTTTCAAAAGGTATGTTCGAGCTGGAAGTAATCGACCCCCGGCCTTATTCCGACGATGAGGTGCAGGCATTGAGGTACGGTCTTAGGCGGTTTCCTATAACTCAGGATGAGAACTTTTTCTTCGGGCTGGTGGTGCAGACGCAGTTCGGCGTTGAAAAGTCCATACCGTTCTTTTCGCCGGACCGTGAGAATTTTATCGAGTATGATATAAGCTACCTGATAGATACGGCGATAACCCGTAAAAAGAGCAAGGTTGGTGTAATGAGCTCTCTGCCGGTAATGGGTGACCAGTTGAGCGGCTATATGGCTCAGATGATGATGAGTCAGGGCAGGGAGATAAAGCAGCCGTGGACTTTTATCGGGCAGCTTCAAAAAAAGTATGAGGTTGAGAGCGTTCCTACTGACGTTAATGATATTAACGATGTCGATATATTGCTGGTTATCCACCCGAAAGACCTTCCGGAAAAGACGTTGTTTGCAATCGACCAGTTTATTCTCAAAGGCGGCAGAACGATTGTCTGTGTTGATCCTCATTTCTTTTATGAAAGACCTGACAGGACAATGATGCAGATGGGAATGCAGGTTTCACGAAGCTCGGAACTGAATAAACTGACAAGAACCTGGGGCATCGAGATGCCTGCGAATACTTTTGCAGGCGACAGGAGCCTGGCGGATTTTGTGGGTGTGGGGGGGCAGAGGCCGGAGAAGCTGATCAGTCTTCTTAAACTTGTGCCGGAATGGAATTGCTTTAATAAATACAATGTTATCACGACCGAGCTTAACGAGGTGAAACTTTTGTTCCCGGGCGTGCTGAAGGAAATTGCAGATTCGAATGACACACAGCAGGCTCAAATCACGCGAACCCCGCTTATAACGACGACCAGCAAGGGCAACAGCTTTCCGGTCAACAATCCTTATGAGCTGATAAGGCCGAATCCATCAAATCTTGTGCGTAAGTTTGTCGATGGCATCGAGCCTGTCACGATGGGTTATATGATAACGGGGCGTTTCAAGAGCAGCTTTCCCGACGGTATTGAGATAGAAGTCGAGGTTGAAGATGACGGTTCGGATGAAGCAAAAGACCCGAATGACGTTAAGAAAATCAAGAGACAAATAAAAGGCTTGACGGAGGCTCAGGAGGATTGTGCGGTGGTGGTCTTTGCGGATGTGGATTTCATCTGCGACAGGGTGGCATACATTAATTCTTTCTTCGGCAGGATTGTCGCCGGTGATAACAGTGTGTTAGTGCTGAATACTATCGATGATTTGGGCGGTTCGGGTGATTTGATTTCAATCAGGTCGAGGGGAAATTTCAAAAGGCCCTTTACTGTTGTCGATGAAATCGAAAGGCAGGCCGAAGCTGAAACTCACCAGGAGGTTGAGAGGCTGAATGCTTTAATTATAGGTTTTCAGAACGAACTACAGTCTATTCTGACCTCTGCCCAAAAGGGACAGGAAGAAGTAATAGGCAGTTCGATATTAGAGAAGCAGCGTGATATCGAATATAAACAACGCCAGGCTCAGCAGCAGTTGAATGAGGTGCGGCTTAAAAGGCGGGAAAGGATTGAACATTTAGGTAATGTACTTCGAGGACTAAATATGCTGGTTGCTCCGGCGATTATTCTTGTTATTGCTATGGTGCTGGGTCTTCGACGCGGTCTGAGAAAAAGGCACTATATCAGTCATGCGAGCGATGCCTGAGGTAAATTCGAATTTCGGTTTTAAGAGGTGAACAGGAGTTTTATAGATGAGTAATAAAAAACTCACAGTGTTAGGTGTTGTGGCGGTTATTATGGTGATGTGGGCAGTGGTTCAGTCTCAGGTTTCCAACAGGAGCAAGGTAGGGTTGGAAGGGCCTGCTCCTCTTATTCAGGGGCTCAACACCGCTGATATAGACGGTATTTCTATTGGTAAAGGCGAAGAATCCGTGATGCTCAGACGAAAGCAGGGGCGTTTTGTTGTGGCTGGTAAAGACGATTACCCAGCCAAAGTGAGCCAGATAAATGATTTGATTTCCAAGTGCCTTAAAATTCAGACATCAGAATTTGTAACCGACAATCCGGCTAACTTTGAAGACCTTGGCGTGACGGAAGAAAAGGCCAGCTCTGTAGTGAAGTTTTTCAGGCCCGACTCGAATCTGCTTACGGGTGTTATCGGGGGTAATGCCAAAGAGCTTGGAGAGGGAAATTACGTGAGACGTGCTGGAGATGACAAGGTTTATGTAACGCCGAGTCTGCCGTGGCTGTCAAGCTCGTCGATGGGTTTCATCGAGCAGGAGCTTATTACAATGAAAGCGGAAGAAGTCGAGTCGGTGACGGTTAATACCGGAGATGGCGAATATATGCTTAAGTCAACGGAAGGTGGCGGCGTGGTAATGGAAAATATGCCCGCCGGCAGGAAACTTAAAGATGGTGATGCTCGTGCTGTTCTGACCGCTTTGACGAGTTTGAGATGTGAGGATGTAAGGAAAAAACCGGACAATCTGGCCTTCAATAAGCAATACTTCTGCAAGCTGAAAGATTCTACTGTTTACAGTATTGAGATAGCTCATGATATGGATAAAACATACGTTAGCTGTGAAGCTTTTTTTACGGGCGAGCAGCCTGTCAAGGCGGGCAGAGAAGCCGAATCGGATGAGGAAATGAAAACCAAGCTGCTTGCTTATGAAAATGCTGTAAAATTCGCTAATAAACATAAAGGATGGGCCTACCAGATTGCCGATAACAAGGTGAAAAACCTGACTAAAAAGCTCTCGGATTTGCTTGAGAATGAAGAGAAACCCCAGGAAGCAAACGAAGCAGATTCCATTGTTGAATCAACACCTGATAATTCCGCCGGTACTATGACCGAGGAGGTTGAAGGGCCTCGGCCTGAAGACTCCAATTGATTATGTACAACTGGCTATTGAGAGTTTATACTCTGTAATGTTCTCTGTTCGGTCCTTTCGGGCATTCTTACTGCGTAGATATAGCCTGTTTTTGCTCTTTTCGATGCGGTCTTTCTCTGCACCGCAAAACCTGCATCTGTGAGGATGTTCACGAGCCTTTCCGGAGGCTCAAAGTGATATTCCATAATGACAACATCGATACGTCCTACCAGTCCCTGTTCATCAAGGCGTTCGAATATCTCAAATTCGGCACCCTCGCAATCGCATTTAACGATGATGTAACGATTCCTGTTCTCTTGTAGAATGCGGGCCAGCTCCGTTGCGGCGTCTTTTACAATAACTGTCTCTGTGTTTGACGCATTTGTGCAAATGTTATGTGTAGTGCTCATTACGCCGGATTGCGTGCTTTCATACGGCAATTCGAGAGTCTGATCCTTTCGGCCGAGTCCGGCATTGCTGGGGTGAATCTTGCCGCTTAAATGTGGATTCAACTGAAAGTTTTTAATTGCCAGCTCGAACGTTGGTTTGAATGGTTCGTAGGCATAAATACTTTTTATGTTCTCGATGGCGGCAAAGCGAAGCGAAGCGGCCCCGCGGTTCATGCCGATGTCAATCAGAACAGATTCTCTTCCGATTTCCAGGTTATATTCGTTCTTGGCAAATACTTCCTTGACCAGATATAGGGGACAACCCGCCGCGCTGGAGACATCTATATGAACGCCCTCCGGTGTTGTTATGATACCATCGTTCAGTATGAATCCCTTTTTCAGAAGCTGGTGTTTCAGCCGGGGATTGACCAGGAAGTGGTATCGTATTTTTGTACGCCACCGTTTTGCAGGCACGAAGCAGCATACGAACTTAACCAGTGCCTGTGTTATGGCGAATTCCTTCATTTTACGCTAATTCCTTTCAATCATTACTGTTTGCGTACGGTTGATACAGTTTGAACAGTCTAAGCGGGGCGGAAATCGGTGTCAACTTCATTTTCTAAGACCGGCCGGGTTTTGCGATGTTCTATTTAGGAAAAGGGTCTGCAATGATATTTCATTGCAGACCCGCAGTATCAATCGGTTTAATTGAAAGTTCAATCGCAGCTTGCCGCTGTTGTTTCTACTCAATATTCTTATACAGGCGGATATCATCGAGGAGCATTTTACCTGAACCGCCGTGTCTCGTCGTATCACCTTTAGTGCCGATGCCGATAGCGATATTATCAACATCGGTCAGGTTTATACCCTGGTCGGCAAAATCCTGTAGCGGGATAGTCCACTCGGTCCAGGAAGATATCACAGTTGCGTTGGGGTCTTCGTGGTAAACTGCTACAGGTTCGCCGATGCTGTTGCCAACAGCTACATACATAGGCTGAGGGGAGTTGCTGGCTATGCCAATGTCCTGATTCGTCCACTCCGAACTGACATTACCTGTGATACTAACATTGGAGAATACGGCTTCACATACTTCATTGGGATTATGTGCCGTTACTACCAGACCTACATACGTGGTTGCGCTCATGTTAATCGAATCGAGCCCAATCTGCGTCCATGAAGTGCCGTCGGCCGAATAAGAGCCTATGAAGTTGCCGGAAAGGTCGCGCTCTATTTTCACCCACTGCGGCGCTGTGATATCAGCTATCGTCGTTTCGGCGCTGGCCGAACCTGTGAGTGTGCGGCGCTGGAAGGAAACACCCTGTGCAGGCGTAACGACCATCGTAGCATGTCTTGCTTCCGGTTCCAGCGAATTACGAATCATCACGCCGGCCTTGGCCCATGCGTCCGTATGCTCCACACTCTCAATCTTTGCTATAACTGAGCCGACGCCTGTAAGTTCTTTATAAGCAAAGTGGAATTCGTCGGAGCTTTCCCAGATGTCCGTTCCTGTGGCGGTCATCGTATAAGTCCCGGCTGGTTCTTCTGTGAAGCTGCCGACATAACCGGAGAGTCCTCTAAACCACAACGATAATTCCTGCACGCCGTCCAGT
>JASFMF010000172.1:0-4931 GCA_050117705.1 Phycisphaerales bacterium | reverse complement strand
TGCGGCGCGGTAAGCACGTGTATGTTCAGAAACCTTTGACACGAACCGTCTGGGAGGCACGGATGCTGACAGAAGCCGCCCGCAAGTACAAGGTTGTTACACAAATGGGCAACCAGGGACACTCAGGTAATGGTGTTCGTGACATTTGTGAATGGATTTGGGCCGGTGTAATAGGTGATGTGAAGGAAGTCCACGCATGGACCAACCGTCCCGTTTGGCCGCAGGGTATAGACAGACCCAAGGAAGTGCACACAATCCCCGACACGCTCGACTGGGATCTCTGGATAGGCCCCTCACCAATGCGTCCTTATAACAAATGCTATTGTCCGTTCAACTGGCGTGGCTGGTGGGACTTCGGCGGTGGCGCGCTGGCGGATATGGCTTGCCATGTGCTGGACCCGGTATTCAGCGCTCTAAAGTTAAAATACCCGACGAGCGTGGAAGCTTCTTCAACAAAAGTCAATGAGGAAACATTCCCCTTAGCTTCTATAGTCCATTATGAATTTCCGGCCCGTGAGGGTATGCCCGCGGTTAAAGTGCACTGGTATGATGGTGGGTTGAAACCTCCGCGGCCTGTTGAACTGGAAGGCAATCGTAGGCTGGACCAGGCCAGCAGTAACGTGCTGTTTATGG
The DNA here is from genome assembly GCA_050117705.1 of Phycisphaerales bacterium. Taxonomy (GTDB): domain Bacteria; phylum Planctomycetota; class Phycisphaerae; order Sedimentisphaerales; family Anaerobacaceae; genus NIOZ-UU13. Next base: position 4,298 of record JASFMF010000172.1, on the reverse strand, counting down.
GTACAAAGGGCGTGCTGAGGTGCGGCGAGTATGGCGACCGTCCACAACTTCTGCCTTATTCGCGGATGCGGGAATTCAACAGGAATAAGCCTCCGCAAACACTCAAGCGCATCAAGACCAGTCACGAGGGCAACTGGATTGAAGCATGTAAGACAGGCGGACAGGCAACATCTCACTTCGATTATGCCGGGCCGTTCACCGAAGCGGTTGTGATGGGTAATCTCGCCATTCGCCCGGAGAACGTCGGCAAGAAACTGTTGTGGGACGGAGATAATATGAAAGTTACCAACAATGATGAAGCTAATGAATATGTAAAGCCTGAGTATCGTAAAGGTTGGTCTTTAGAGATGTAAACAGTTGTGGAAAGGTAAGCTGAACATGAAGAAAAAAGACGACCGTAAATCAAAAATTTCACGGCGACAGTTTATGGGCGGGGCTGCGGCGGTTGCGGCTTTTACTATTGTGCCACGGTATGTGCTGGGTGCGAACGGTCGAAGTTCCGCTAATGAGAAACTCAATATAGCCGGTATCGGCGTAGGCGGTAGAGGCGCAAATGACCTCGAAGCAGTAGAAAGCGAAAACATTGTTGCTCTGTGCGATGTGGACTGGGACAGAGCAAAAGGTACATTTAATCGATATCCGCGCGCAAAGCAATACAAAGATTTCCGCAGGATGCTGGAAAAAGAAGGCAGGAACATCGATGCAGTGGTCATTGGTGCACCTGACCATATTCATGCGCCCGCGGCGATAATGGCAATGAAAATGGGTAAGCATGTCTATTGCGAAAAGCCGATGGCTCATACAATTTATGAAGCACGCCGAATGGCGGAAGTGGCCCGTGAAACAGGAGTCGTTACACAGATGGGCAATCAGGGACATGGCGGTGAAGGTTTGAGGTTGACTTATGAGTTCATCCACGATGGCGCAATCGGCAAGGTTCGAGAAGTGCATGTCTGGACCGACAGAGCGGGTGTACCCGGCGGCAGAGCATGGTGGCCTCAGGGTGTTGGCAGACCCAAAGATACACCGTCAGTACCAGGTACCCTGGACTGGGATCTGTGGCTCGGACCTGCAGCCTGGCGGCCGTACCATCGGGATTATGTACCTTTTAACTGGCGCGGATGGTTTGACTTCGGGTGCGGAGCGCTCGGCGATATGGCCGTGCATAATGCAGACCCGGCCTTTTTCTGTTTAGACCTGGATGCACCTATCGCCGTCGAAGCAGAGACAAGCGAGGTTAATAATGAGACTTTTCCCAAGTGGTCTATTATCACATATTACTTCCCGGCCAAGGGTAATCGGCCGAAAGTAAAGCTCGTTTGGTATGACGGCGGTAAGCTGCCTAAGCGACCACCAGAACTCGAAGCGAGCCGCAGGATGGGTGGTAACGGCATTTTATTCATTGGAGACAAAGGTAAGCTTCTTGGACCAAGTCACGCCGGAGCACCGAGATTAATTCCCGAATCCAGAATGAAAGAATACGGAAAGCCGCCTCAAATGCTGGCCAGGTCAATCGGACACCACAAAGAATGGATACAAGCCTGTAAGGACAATAATCCCAAAGGCGCTTTGGGAGGCTTCGAGTATTCAGGTCCATTCACTGAAGCTCTTTTAGTCGGTAATTTAGCTGTGCGACTCAGCAGGAAAATTGAGTGGGACACCAAAACAATGAGGGCGACTAACGCTCCGGAAGCGGATAACTATATTACCAAGTTTTACCGCGTGGGATGGAGTATATAATACTGGCTGGACAGGTGAGTATCTACTCGTTAATCAGCATGCTCATCTTTCACATATAATAAAAACTAAATACGGGAGGAATATTTCTATTATGAGGGGCCAGAAAAAATCTACCGAATCATCCAAGAGAAATTCCATCAAAAAAACTGGATTGTCCCGACGTGATTTCATGAGCGGAGCTGCGGCGACGGCGGCGTTCACGATTGTGCCACGCTTTGTTCTCGGAGGCTCGGGCCATACACCACCAAGTGAAAAACTCAATATAGCCAGCATCGGTATCGGCGGACGGGGAGCATCTGTTTTAGAGGGTGTAGAAAGCCAGAACATTGTCGCTTTATGTGACGTTGACTGGAAGCATGCAGCCGGGACGTTTAAACGATATCCAAAGGCCAGACAATATCACGATTTCCGCAAAATGTTAGATAAAGAAGAAAACAATATAGACGCAGTTACAGTCGCAACGCCCGACCACGTTCATGCAGTTGCATCAATGGCGGCCATCAAGAGAGGTAAGCACGTCTATTGCGAAAAACCACTGACACATTCGGTATATGAAGCTCGTATGATAGCCCAGGCGGCACGCGAGCACAAAGTCGCCACTCAAATGGGTAATCAGGGTCAGGCATCCGAAGAAACCCGGCTGATGTGTGAATATATCTGGGACGGAGCGATTGGGCCGGTACGCGAGGTGCACGTATGGACGGACAGGCCCCTGAATGGACTTAATGCGGTGTATTGGCCTCAGGGAGTGGAACGGCCAAAAGAAACGCCGTCAATTCCCTATACTTTAGACTGGGATCTGTGGCTCGGCCCGGCACCTGAACGGCCGTATCATCCCGCTTATGCGCCATTTAAATGGCGAGGCTGGTGGGATTTCGGAACCGGAGCGCTGGGTGACATCGGCTGCCACAGTATCGACCCGATTTTCAGGGCGCTTAAACTCGGACATCCAACGAGCGTAGAGGCCGTATCGAGTCTTGTTAATAAAGAAACATATCCTGTGGCTTCTATGGTTCGTTACCAGTTCCCTGAGCGAGCGGGATTTCCGCCGGTTAAGCTTACATGGTATGACGGCGGAATGAGGCCGCCCCGGCCGGAAGAACTGGAAAACGGCCAGCGATTAGGTACAGGAGGAACATTATTCATAGGCGACAAAGGCAAGATGTTAGGTTACAGGCTTATACCAAATTCGCGAATGAAAGAATACAAAAAACCGCCGCAAATGATAGATAGGTCGCCCGGACACTTTGTAGAGTGGATAGAAGCCTGCAAGGGTGGTAAGCCGGCAGGTTCCAATTTCGACCACGCCGGGCCTTTAGCTGAGGTGGTTTTACTGGGTAACATTGCACTGCGTCCGGAACTAAGAGAGAAAATGAACCGCACAAAACTACACTGGGACGGCTCGGAGATGAAAATTACAAACATACTCGAAGCTAATGAATTCCTGCGCCGCGAGTATCGTAAGGGTTGGACACTGTAGCTTTATTTAGACCGTCAATTAAACACAGGACAATTCCGTGATAAACAAATCATAAAACTTAAGAGGGATATCGCGATGAAAAACAAGGGAAATTCAAATAATAAAAAAGACAGAAAAATATCACGGCGTGATTTTATGGGCGCTGCGGTAACGGCAGCAGCGTTTACGATTGTCCCTCGTTCGGTTTTGGGAGGTTCACGTCATACTGCACCAAGTGAAAAACTGAACATCGCCTGTATCGGTATCGGAGGTATGGGAGCGAACGACGTCAGGGAAGTCAGCTCGGAAAATATAGTGGCACTATGCGACGTTGACTGGAAACACGCAGCCGATACGTTCAAACAATATCCCTCTGCAAAAAAATATCGCGATTTCCGCAGGATGCTGGAGCGGGAAGATAAAAATATCGACGCAGTTACCGTATCGACGCCGGATAATATTCACGCCGTCGCGGCCATGATGGCTATCAAGATGAACAAGCACGTCTATTGCCAGAAACCTCTGGCACATGATATTTTCGAGGTTCGTCAGCTTACCGAGGCCGCTCGGGAGCATAACGTCACCACGCAGATGGGTATTCAGATTCACGCCGAAGAACCGGTTAAGCTCGTAGCTGAAATTATTAAATCAGGCATTATCGGGAAGGTGCGAAAAGTTGATATATGGAGCGGTAAAAACTGGGGCGGAGGCAAACGGCCAACAGAATCAGAACCTATACCCGAAACACTTAGCTGGGACCTGTGGCTTGGCCCGGCCCCATGGAGACCTTATCATCGTACTTATCTGCCTGGCAACTGGCGCCGCTGGTGGGACTTCGGGACAGGGACGTTAGGTGACATGGGCTGTCATATAATAGACCCTGTTTTCTGGGCGCTCGACCTTGTCTATCCACTCAGCGTGGAGGCACATCCGGCAGAATTCAATAATGAAACCTATCCGGAGGCAACAGCCGTTCGATGGGAATTTCCTGCACGCGGCAAGCTGCCGCCGGTTACCGTTACATGGTATGACGGCATTAACAGACCGTTCCTGCCAAAAGAGCTTGAGCCCGGGCGGAAACTGCCCGACCAGGGAGGAC
>JASFMF010000171.1:0-4952 GCA_050117705.1 Phycisphaerales bacterium | reverse complement strand
ATCACCGACCCTTTCCCATATTTTATCGAGGTTCTTCCATTTAACCTGTTTGCCTCCGCTGATTTTCACCAGCACAATTGACTTAGTGTACAGTTCATAATCGCTCATGAAATGTTTGTTACCCGGCTCATCGGTGTTGACCATTTTCCAGATAAGATTTCCTTTTTCCATCTCCTCTGCGAAGGTATTTTGAAGTAATTCCTGTGTATATGACTCGAACTTTCTGCAGGTCACGCAGCGGACATTTCCATAGAAGTAATAAACAATCACTCCTTCGTCCATAGAGCTAAAATGTGCTTCTATAGCTTTGGAATTTTGTTGTGAATTCGAACGTACTTCATCGATGACCAGATAAGTAGCACTTGCCGCAACAAATAACAGCAGGATTGTACTGATGATTGTTTTAATTTTCATTTTTCTTTCCTTTATAGTTACTTAGCTCAAAATACTTTTAGCCTTTGCAACAAAGGTAGAGATGTTTTCATCTGTAGCAGGTGAGCTTCCTTTATTCATCCCAAAATCAGTAACCCGCAGGTGCTCGAATTCGTCAAACCCGGCCTTTTCGAGACATTCCTTTACGCAGTCAAGCCCGCAGCCGTCTATGGCCAATATCTTCGAGGCCGACTTGGTCTTTTGAATTATTGGATCGACCTTTCCTCCTATACCTGCCAGACAAAACATCGTTCCAATGTCCTCTTTGGTCATTTTCCTTGCAGCGCGGTCAGAAATTTCTCCTACGTCCGCAGCGCCCGAACATGCGAATATCAATGTTGGTCCGCCTTTACAAACTTTCGATTCTTCTCCACTCATAATCATCTCCTTTTTTATCCAAGCATATCTTTGATTTCATCGGGGGATGCTACTTTGCCGACCATTTTAACCTCGCCGTCCACCGCCAAAGCTGGTGTCATCATAACGCCGAACTTCATTATTTCAGTGATGTCGGTGACTTTTTCTATTTCATATTCAGGCCCCGAGTCTTTTATTGCCGCCTCTGCATTTTCCGCCAGCTTCTTGCACTTTGGACAGCCCGTTCCGAGTATCTGAATCTTTTTCATTTTCATTATGCTTCCTTAATTTTTTGATTATTATAGAATCGATTATCAGCTTTCGTATTCTCTTTATCTACGTTATCCAGCCAGCCGTTACGTTTGACCTCAAAACAGTCAAATTTCCCGACGTATGGTTTTATATCCAGCAGCGGCGTGCCGTCCAGAATATCAATTTCACAAACTCGAAGTATATTTTTCTCGACCGATAAGAGCTTCACACAGGATAGGCCGATAGGATTAGGGCGCGATGGAGCACGAGTCGCAAATAAACCGTGCGGCTTGTCATCCATATAAGGCTTGACCTTTAATTTGAACTTCGAGGCCCTGTCGAACCAAAATAACAACCAGATTCTTTCAAAACCTTCTAAATCGAGCAGGGCTTCTTCGAATTCTTCATAAACTTCTACCGTTCCTTCATGGTTTTGCGCAAAAGCCGGCTGAATCGGCGCGCCGTCTGTGCTGGTAATCGGCGAGTGGATAACACCGATAGGATTAATATTTATTGATATATCATGCTCATCGACCATGTAATTACTCCCCAACAGTTCCGAACCAATTTTGTGTCTTAAGACATATCCGTACCAGCATAAGCATAACGGGTACTTCTATCAGTACGCCGACTACCGTTGCTAAGGCGGCGCCCGACGACAGACCAAACAACATCGTAGCCGTAGCAATAGCCACTTCAAAATGATTTGAAGCCCCTATCATAGCAGAAGGAGCCGCATCGTGATATTCGAGCCTTAAAATCTTAGCCAGTCCGTAGGCAAGCCAGAAGATAAGATTTGTCTGGATAAACAACGGTATTGCAATCCATAGAATTGTCATTGGATTGGAAAGAATGACTTCTCCTTTGAACGAGAACAGTAAGACTAAAGTCACGAGCAATGCAATGATTGTAACCGGCGTCAGAAAATGGAGAAATTTTTCCTGAAACCATTCTTGCCCTTTAGCTGCGATAATCCATTTTCGTGATAAATACCCTGCTGCCAGCGGCAGCGCTACGTATATGGCAATAGACAGCAATAGTGCCTGCCATGGAACGGGAAGTTTGCCCACGCCGAGTAAAAAACCACCTAACGGACCGTATAAAAAGAGCATGGTTAGAGAATTTATTGCCACCATTACCAGCGTATGTCCATCGTTTCCTTTGGCAAGATAGCCCCAGACAAGGACCATAGCCGTACATGGTGCAATGCCAAGGAGAATACAGCCCGCCAAATAACTTCTCCATAAAGGCACTTCGAGCACTTTGACGCCGTTTGCTTCGATGACTGTCCCGACTCCGTATGTTGCACCGACCGGCAAATCCAGTCCCAAAGGCATTTTTACCTGGTCAACTGCATCGGGTCCTATCAATCCATAAAATACAGTTCCCAGAAAGAATAGAGATATTACATACATCGTAAAAGGTTTCACCGCCCAGTTTACAAATAAAGTCAGGCTCACCGGCTTAATATTTTTACCCGCTTTTAATACCTCCGAAAAATTAATCTTAACCATAATCGGATACATCATAAGAAACAGACATATCGCGATTGGTATCGATACAACCGGGGTCTTATTGATATTAATAGCCATCCCGTCAAGGGTTTTTGCAAAGCCGGGTGCAAGCTTTCCAAGCACGATGCCTCCCGCAATGCAAAGGACCACCCAGATAGTGAGATACTTCTCGAATATGTTTAGTCCTTTGGTCTGTCCGGAAACGACTTTATTTTCCATCTTCCTAACCAATAACATCAATCTGTTTTGTTACTCCTGAAACAAGATCGTCCATTTTGCCGGCAGCGCCTTTCCTGACCATTTTCCCGACGTCAATAGCCTCTTGAATTTCAGCTTCATCGATTTTCAGTTCGCGGGCTTTTTTGACGTGATGCTTTACACAGGGATGGCAGTTCGCAGATACAGAAGCTCCTAACGCAATCAATTCTTTAATCTTTGCATCGAACATGTTTTTTTTCCTCTAATTCTTATACATTTTACAATTCTGTTTTTTTCCGACATTATTCGCTTCTCTACCCCCAAAATACACCAAAGATAATTCCGGATATTGTGGCCATAATCACCACTAAACTTACAAACACGATTGTCTTTTTTGTGCCCATGACCGAACGAATTACGAGCATATTTGGTAATGACAAAGCCGGACCTGCAAGAAGCAATGCCAGTGCCGGGCCTTTTCCCATACCTGCACCCATCAAACCCTGTAAAATTGGGACTTCGGTAAGGGTGGCGAAATACATAAAAGCCCCGGCCACTGATGCAAAAAAGTTGGCACGTAGAGAATTGCCCCCGACTGCGGCATTCACCCATTTAACGGGGATGACTCCTTCATGTCCGGGTCGCCCTAAAAGAAAACCGGCTGCCAGTACTCCAATCAGCAACAAAGGCAGTATCTGAACAGCAAAGCCCCAAGATGCCCCCGCCCATTGGCGAATTTCCTCACGGGTGAACCATAATACTATCATTATCCCGAAACATCCCAGAAGAACTACAACCAGAATCCACCGAATGCGATAGATTAACTCATAAAGATTGTTCTTCTTAACATCTTTAAGCCCCTTCAAAAGCTCAGCTGATATTTCATGCGTTTTGCCGGATGTATCCATAACCGTTACGGCATCTTCTGTTTGGTTAAGTAAAGTGCCCTCGACCTGAAAAGCCGTTAAGCCTCCCGGACAGCACAGAAAAACCGCTCTTATATCTCCGCTGCGAGCCCAGTTGGCAAATACAAGAATACCGACCATTGATGCGAAATACAGCGAGTTCTTCCACAAAGGTCTGCTGACCTGCGGCTCCGGCATAGCCATTTGAGCATCGACTTTATTCAGCTCTTCTTTGCGATAGAAAAGATGCATTAACAGGCCGATTACTACGCTAAAAAAAATAGCTCCGACCGCGCGGGCTATTCCGATTTCAAGTCCTAAGACTCTGGCTGTGAGGATTATAGCTAAAACGTTTATAGCCGGCCCTGAGTAAAGAAATGCGGTGGCGGGACCTAATCCTGCACCCATTTTATAAATTCCCGCAAATAGCGGCAGAACCGTACAGGAACAAACTGCAAGGATAGTACCGGAAACCGATGCGACTGCATACGCCAGCACCTTATTCGCCTTTGCTCCGAGATATTTCATTACCGATGCCTGGCGGACAAAAACTGATATGCCGCCGGCTATAAAAAAGGCGGGTATCAGGCACAGCAAAACATGCTCCCGGGCGTACCACTTAACCAGTGCCAGCGATTCGGTAATTGAGTTGTCGAAACGAACTTTCCCGACAGGTAGATAATAACACCCAAGAAAAACGGCGATAATAATTACAGGTTTTTTCCAGTTCGTTTTCAGGCTCATTGCAAAACTCTATGACTACATGGACTTGAGTAATTTTTCATTTTCTTTAGCTTGTTGTTTTAAGACGCGGCTCACGCACGAGAAAAAGTCGAGAATACAAGGTGTCTTGAGCTTGTAAATAACTTTGAGTCCTTCTTTTCGATATTCCAGTAAACCCGCATTGACCATAACCGAAAGATGCCGTGACACGTTCGACCTTTCCGAACCGACATAATCTGCGATGTCACAGACGCATTGCTCGCCGTCCTTTAGAAAATTCACAATCGCTATCCTCAATGGATGTGCTATAGCTTTAGCGATTTCCGCCTGCTTTTCAAATAATAAATGATTTCTTTTACTCAATATTTCACCTTCCCAGTAATGTAACTATATGACAATATACTCACATAGTTATATACAGTTCAACCAAAGTCAAGTGTTTTTCAGGAAATTTTTTTATCGCATGGATTGTTCTGTCAGTATTTTTTTCTAAACCTTGCCGCGGGAATGTTTAGCAGTTTTCGATATTTTGCAACAGTACGCCTGGCTATTTTTTCAATACCATACTCTG
>JASFMF010000170.1:0-4953 GCA_050117705.1 Phycisphaerales bacterium | reverse complement strand
TCACTGGGCACAATAAATACAGCCCTTTTGTTTTTTGCGTCTTGACGGGTTTCTGTGTCGCCCTGATTTGTAGGATAACCGACAGAAATTATACAGATTGGCTCCAGGCCTCTTGATATCCTGCAGATTCTACCGACGTCTTTCGAATTGAAGTCAATGATTTTGGTGGCACCCAAATCCATGCTGACGGCTTGGAGTAAAATGTTTTGGGTGGTATATCCGGCTTCAAGGGCCGTATATGTTCTGGCCCTGGTACGCATCCGAGAGGCAAGTCTTCTGATGTTACCGGCCACAATAATATCACAACCTGCCGTGGATATAGTTTCCTGCATCGATGTTGCTAATGATAATTCGCTGCGGATATCCTGGTCATAAATTTGTTCGAGAGTATGTTCAGTCGGACGATATTTAAATAGCCCTTCTTCCGTAGCAAAATACAACTCTAAAAGATTAAGCTCCTCGGTTGATAGTATTGTAGATAGTTCTCTTTGAGCCATTGTCGCTCTTTGACCCGCCCAGGCCAGTTGTCCAATCTGTGAAAGCTGAAGTGTTTCGCCGGTAAATACACGAATATTTTTCCGATTGGACAGGGCTTCTTCGAAGCTCATTGTTCCCATGAGTTTCGGTTCTGTAAGCTGAATTATTTTCTTCGGTGCAGACCGGGTTCGCCGTGAAGTGTCTCGTGGACGACGCTGGCCGAAGCAAAGGGCCGCAAAACAGATTAAGATTATTCCGAGAATTGTAAAACGTTTCATTTTCTTATTCCTCCAAAATAAGTTTTGGAAATGACAGCTTGCCGTATATATATATTTATATTTTACACATTTAGTTCGTTATTTCCCAGATTAAACTTTTTTAGTTGATAATAATAACGCCTTGTTTCTGACGAACAGCCTGTTACGTTTAATATTGATATCTGGTAAAATAAGCTAAAACCTTAGAATCGATTTCCAAATGCTGAAATAATAACAATAATATTAGGTTCTTATAATGGCTTTATCATATCGACAAAAGGCTACTGTAGTTGCTTTGGGCGTTTATTGGCCTGCTTTTTTTATTTTAGCCCATATTCAAGTCCCGGGTTTTGTTCGCAGGGCGGGTGTTTCAGATAAAGGCCTCCACTTCCTTGCATATTTGATTTTGGTCTTTTTGTTTTGGTTCGCAATAAGTCCCGACAAAAAGGTGATATGGCGTAAATTCCCCGTATGGTGTTTTTTTTTCATAGTAACCGCGTACGGGGCTGTTGATGAGGTAATTCAGGGTTTTGTCGGGCGCAATTGTGATGCAATGGATATTGTTGCAAATATAGCCGGCACAATTACGGGTTTAATTCTGTTTTCGTTTGCTACCTTCTGGCCTGCAGCCCTTATAGTTGCAGGTGTTGTTATTTTCGGATTAACTAATATTACTCGAGTGAATCTTGCGGAGATGCTGCCTTTTGCGAATGCGATGTTTCATCTGTTGGCCTATCCGGTTTTTACTATGCTTTGGATTTATTATATGCATCTTTCTTTTTTAATAAGACCCCCGAAAATCAAATGGCTGATTACTGCATTGGCCGCACCGGCAATGTTGCTGTTAATTGTAAAATTGTTCTCTGCGATTCTTGGTAAAAGTTTAGAGCCGCTTGAAGTGCTCATATCTGCTGTGGGAATCGTAGTTATCGTTACATTAATAAGTCTGGCGGCGTTAATCAGCAATGCTCAAAGCATAAAAGAAGGCTAAGATAAAGTCTTTAATTTTTCTTAAACGGCCTGTATAGCGGGTCGCCTATCAGAACCAGTTGCCAGGAATTGAACGGCTTTGTGTGATAATATGCCTCGGCAAGACAACTGCCTTCGAACAATTCTGCGAAGAATGCTTTAGGCTCAGGAAACGAATGAAGATACGGCTCGTTCACGGCTCCTAATGTCGCAGTGATTCCATCCCGCAGCATTGCGGCACACCATGTACTGCTGTTTGGGTCCCGTAGTTTTTGTGCCTCGAAGCTGGAGATATGAAATCCAACGGCACCATCGGCGAAATCGAAGGCGTCAACGTATTTTTTCAGGCTGTACCAGCCGCAGTAAATAACCGTCTCTGGACAACTTCCGGGAGCAAAGAGCTTTCCTGTTTGCTCTTCTTCGACGGACATCCTTTTACTTAAACGTATGAACGATGCCAAATCCCGCAGAGACTGGTCAAAATGACCATACAAATCCTTTTTTATAATACCTCGTGAGTCGATATAGGCGATGCCTTTTAATCCTGTTTTTTCTGTGTTTATAGCCTTATCTATAAGACCCTGAATTATTTCATAGCTTGGCCCATCCAGCCTGCTGACCATTAAAGTTTTGAAGCCCAGGTTAAGGTCATCCCCTTTTAACAGGTTGGGCTGCCATCTGTATAATTCATAGTTCCGGAACAGCACCATCGATAGTTCACTGTCCACCGAAGCATTTGTTTCTCTGCCGTTAATCCGGTTAATCTCATTTTGTGCCAGAGCGATTTTTTCGTTTATTTGTTCCGGATTAAGCCCTTGTTCCTGTTGTTCAAGTGTTTGTTTATATTGGTTGATTTGTTCTTTTAATTCGTTTAGTTTATCTTCCATCCCCGACGAGGGTTTTCTTCTTCCGACTTTAATAGGTACACCATAGGTTGTTACTAAGCATCTGATTTCCCCGGGAGCTCTTTTTTGAAGTTCCTTTCTTATTGGTAATGCAAGCGAATTCTCGTAGTTATCTCTGCTTATTATTTCGCGAAGATTATCTCCGGTGGATACGTATAGAATGTTCTTTTCGGGTATATCTCGTTTTTCACAGTAATAGTTTGCGATTTGTTTTGATGCGGCTATTTGTTTGTTGGCTATCACAAGAACTTCATCAGGCTCTAATGCAAGGCCTGTACCTCGGTAGAAGAGAATCAAAACAATGGCTGTTATATTCCTAAGTGACATTTTTAATGTGGAATCAGAGATGTTGGTCTTATTCCGGGCCGTAGGCCCTGTATGGCATATTGATTGGATAGTCGCGAATCAATTCGTCATAGTCGTCGAACCAGTAGGCGTTCGGATTACATCTTAAAACTAAAAATCGTCCGCTGTATATGTCTTCGGCCGCACGATGATATTTGAAGCACACGAATTCTTTCGTTTTACCGAGAATTTCAATTTTGCCGCTTGAATGCGACATTACATAACGTGCTCGTTTTGCCAGCCCTGATACCAGTGATTTTGCCTGTTCGACAATTTCATATCCTTCTTCTATCGGGACAGTATAAGCTTTGTTGCCGCTTGCAGGACGACACTGGAAAATATAGTATGGAATCACACCGGCAAAGGAAAGCTCCGAAAGCAGTTCGGCCATGACATGAGGGTCATCGTTCACGCCTCTTATTAGAGGGGTCTGATTAGCTAATAAAGCCCCGGCCTTTTGCAGCAGATTGACACCGTTTATTGCCACATCTGTTAGTTCACGAGGATGGACAAAATGGGTCATTATATATATCTTCTTTTGCTCCATACTATACTTGCTTATCATCTCGAGTAAGGTCTGGTCTTCGATAATCCGATACGGATTAAATGCCGGCATCTTTGTGCCTATGCGAATTATCCGGACATGCTCTATTTCTCTTAGCGGTTGGATAATATTCTCGAGTTTCGATGTTGCCATTACAAGCGGGTCTCCACCGGTTAACAGAACATTATTAATTTCTTTATGTTCTGTTATGTATTGCATTGCTGCGGCCGGGTCACGAAGATATGTTCTTCGTTTGTTTATGAAGACACGCTTACGGAAACAGTACCTGCAAATACCCTCACAAATATCACTCACCAAAAGCAGCGCTGTGGAATTATATTTATGCTCGAGCCCCGGTATGATTGTGTAGGTCTCTTCGTCCGATGGGTCGAGCCTCCCCCATTCTTCGAGCTCATTTAGTTGAGGAATTATAACTTTACGTATCGGGTCGTCGGGGTCGTCCCAGTTAATAAGTGACAGATAATAATCGTTGCAGCGAAAAGGAAAAATATCAGTGACTTTTTTCAGCTCGGCTTTTTCTTCTTCACTTAGATGCTCAATCTGTTCGATTTTTGTAAGGTAACTCGTTTGGGTAGTAGTGTTCATACCCATTGTATTTGCTCCAAGTAGGTAATTGTTAATGATTTAGTCGTTTACTATTTGCCGTCCTGCGAAAAATGCTTAGTAGCCCGACTAACCTCCTTGGCCTCGAGTATATTCGGACTGTGAATATTTTTTTTCGTATATACTTTTCCTTCTAAACACTTGGGCGATGGTCGCCAGCATTATTCGTATATCGGTCAGAAATCCGGCTGTTTCCACATATTTAACGTCAAATTCGAGTTTTTCTTCACGTGTTAGCTCTGCCCTGCCGCGTACTTGTGCAAGACCCGTTATGCCGGGCCTGACAAGCAAACGTTTTTTTTGCCGCTCATTCCATTCGGGTATCTGTGAAATGTACAAAGGCCGGGGTCCGACAATACTCATATCTCCTTTTAATACATTGACTAATTGTGGTAGCTCATCGAGAGAGTGTTCACGCAGCAACTTGCCGATTTTTATCAACCGTGCATCTTCACCGGATTTCGGACTCGGCCCGTACGGATCAACGTCGAGCTTCATCGTCCGGAATTTATAAAAGACGAACGGCCTGCCGTTTTTCCCAGCCCTTTCCTGTTTGAAGATTGCCGGGCCTTTACTGCTGAGCTTTATGATTAGCCCTATCGCGATTAGAATCGGAAACAGGACCACTAATGCCAAAACGGCAATAAAAATATCGAGCACACGCTTGTAAATATTAAAAAAGCTCATATCACCTCGTTAATGATATCACCTGCTTGGTATTATGTGTGAAAGATGGTATTAAAAACAATTGTTATTTTACGACAGAGGAGATTAACTCCAGCGCCTGTTTTGCCAAATTATTTCTGTTGAAATTTTCAACAGCAAGCCGCCG
>JASFMF010000169.1:0-4967 GCA_050117705.1 Phycisphaerales bacterium | reverse complement strand
CAACACAGGTAGGCTGGCAGGTACCGGCTATCTTTCGATATTGCCTGTGGACCAGGGTATCGAGCATTCCGCCGGGGCTTCCTTTGCGCCAAATCCCCTGTACTTCGACAGCGAAAATATCGTTAAGCTGGCCCTCGAGGCGGGTTGTAACGCTGTAGCTTCAACTTTGGGTGTTCTTGGGAGTGTTTCAAGAAAATACTCACACAAAATACCTTTTATAGTCAAGCTCAATCACAATGAATTCCTTAGCTATCCAAACACGTACGACCAGATATTGTTTGCCAACGTCAAGCAGGCCTTTGATATGGGTGCAGTTGCGGTCGGCGCAACCGTATATTTCGGCTCGTCTGAGAGCAGCAGGCAGATTAAAGAAATCAGCGAGGTATTTCATAAGGCGCATGAGCTTGGGATGGTTACAATTCTATGGTGTTATCTGCGCAACAAGGCATTCAAAACCGAAGAGGCTGATTATCACCTTAGCTCCGACCTGACCGGCCAGGCAAACCACCTCGGTGCAACCATGCAGGCGGACATAATAAAACAGAAGCTGCCTGAGAATGACGGCGGATACAAGGCGCTGAACAAGCAGGGAAGCTTTGGGAAGTTCAACGAGAAAATGTACACAGAGCTTAATTCCGAACATCCAATCGATTTAACAAGATATCAGGTGGTGAACAACTACATGGGCAGAATCGGATTGATTAACTCAGGAGGCGCTTCGGGCAAGGACGACCTGGCTCAGGTTGTGAAAACAGCCGTGATTAACAAAAGGGCCGGCGGAATAGGCCTGATAACAGGCAGAAAGGCTTTCCAGAAACCGATGAAAAAGGGCATCGAGCTGTTTCATGCTATTCAGAACGTTTATCTGTGCAAGGATATAAAAGTTGCGTGAGGTCAATACCAAAAAAATGCTGCTTTTGGTGAACTATAAAATGGTAAGATTGACCTGTATTTCCTGTTTTATAAAAAATAGCTGGCCAGGAACGAATTTGCCGATATAATACACACGATTAAACTTTTTGGAGATTTATTATGTGTGATCAATGCGGTTGCAGTCAGGCCAACACCGGACAAACATTCGAAGACAAGGTAAAAAGCACACTCGAGCTTATTCGGGGTGGATTGCAGGACCACGGCGGCGATGTCGAGCTGGTCGGTATAGACCAAGACAACACCGTCAAAGTACGCCTTCAGGGGGCCTGCCAGGGCTGCCCCGGAGCTACAATGACGATGAAAATGGGAATCGAAAGGATTCTGAAGGAAAAGGTCCCTGAGGTCAAAGAAGTAGTCGCAGTGGACTAAAGATAGCTAAATAAACAGCTATTTCCTGTTTTTACCGCCCGAACCAGTCCGCCGGCTTAAAATGAGCCGAAATGTTCAGCGACCTTTTCGGCGCCGGGATTTTCAATTACCCCCCTTTCGGTAATAATAGCGGCTATGTTCTGTGCCGGGGTAACATCAAAAGCCGGATTATAAACATCGACCCCTTCAGGGGCGATTACTCTGTCACCCCAGCACGTCACCTCGTCGGCCTTTCTCTGTTCGATGGGAATATCATCTCCGCTTTTGATACTCAAATCGAACGTACTTGACGGCGCGGCGATATAAAACGGTATGCTATGCTCCTTAGCCAGAATACTCAGACTGTAAGTGCCAATTTTGTTGGCGGCGTCGCCGTTGGCCGCGATTCGGTCGGCTCCGGTTATAACGGCGTTGACTTTGCCCTGCTTCATAAGCCAGCCCGCCATATTATCGCAAATTACAGTGACATCAATCCCGGCCTGTTTCAATTCCCACGCCGTCAGGCGGGCGCCCTGTAATAACGGCCTTGTCTCATCTGCATAGACCCTGAACTGCTTGCCATTTTTATGTGCCTCAAATATCACCGAAAGTGCAGTTCCCTGCCCCGCCGTTGCAAGCGCGCCGGCGTTGCAATGAGTCAAAATCCCAAAGTCGTCCTTTATAAAGTTTTCACCATTTTGACCGATTCGCAGGCACATATCGACATCTTCCTGATAAATAGCATTCGCCTCGGCCAAAACAATTTCGCAAAAAGACTGTGCCGTCGCCTGCGGCTGTGAAGTGACAAACTCATCGGCTTTTTTGCAGACTCGCTCCAAAGCCCAAAACAAATTAACAGCAGTCGGACGTGACGATGCCAGGTATTCACTCGCTTTATGTAAAACTGCAAGGGCCTTTTCAAGACTGTCATTTACATCCAATTTCTGCAGAGACAGAACCAACCCGTAACCGGCGGCTACACCGATAGCCGGCGCGCCACGAACGGCTAGGGTTTTTATCGCATCGAAAAGAGTTTCGGTATCCCGGCATTGCAGCTTGACAAATTCAACCGGCAATTGTCTCTGGTCTATAAGCTCCAGAGTGCCATGAATTCCGCCAATCCATTTGACCGTCCCGACAACCATAAGTTCCTTTTCTCGAATATCTCGCTCTAATTACCTGTCAACTCTTGCTCCGCCGCCACCGACGACTTTTTCCACTTCTCGCAGGCTGGCAGTGGTAGTATCACCCGGTGTAGTCATCGCTAATGCGCCATGAGCGGCGCCATAGTTCACGGCCTCAGCGGGAGTTTTTCCTTCCATAAGCGCGTATATAAGGCCCGATGCGAAACTGTCACCGCCACCAACGCGGTCGTAAATTTCGAGGTCGGTCCTGAGTGTAGCATCGTGAAACTCTCCGTCGGCGTAAATGACAGCACCCCAGTCGTTAACCGATGCGGTTTTGGCATTTCGAAGTGTAGTTGCTACGACTTTGAAATTCGGAAACTCTTTTATGACCTGCTCAATCATTTTTTTGAAATTGGTCGGGTCGAGTTTGGAAAAACTTTCTCCTGTGCCTTTTACTTCAAAACCCAGAGCGGCCGTAAAATCTTCCTCGTTTCCGAGCATAACATCAACATGCGGCGCGATTGCACAATTGACTTCCATCGCTTTTTTCTGGCCGCCTATGTCTTTCCATAATGAATTGCGGAAGTTCAAATCATAAGAGACTATTGTTCCATACTTTTTAGCGGCCGTGACCGCTTCGATGATAACATCAGGTGTGGTTTCCGAGAGCCCTGCAAAAATGCCTCCTGTGTGGAACCATCGTACGCCATCTTTGCCGAATATGCCATCCCAGTCAATGTCACCTTTTTTTAACTGCGAAGCTGCGCTGTTAGCCCTGTCCGAACAACCGACGGCGGCCCGAACACCATAGCCACGCTCGGTAAAATTCAGGCCTATCCTTACCTTTCTTCCGATGCCATCATAGGGGACCCATTTGACGTAATCCATACTTACGCCGCCCTGATAAATCAAATCCTCGAGCAGTCTTCCAACGGGATTATCCACAAGGGCGGTGACAACTGCGGCCCTTTGACCGAAACAGCGTTTAAGTCCCCTTGCGACATTATACTCTCCGCCGCCCTCCCAGGCGCGAAAATGCCGGGTTGTATGGATTCGCTCCTGCCCCGGATCCAGCCGAATCATTATCTCACCCAGTGAAAGAATATCATACTTACATTCTGATTTCGGTTTTAAATCAATCACTGCCATTGGAGAATCTCCTTTTTGATTTACTTTAGCCGCCGTAGATTTTCCCTTCTCGATAATCCATCCAGGCCGGCTCGAATGCCTTTCTTGCAGTCGGTGCAGGTCTCAAATCAATGGTGCTGCTTTTGAATAAATCGGACGAGCTTTCATCGTACTCAATATGCAGGATGGAATTTCTCAACGACTGGTTCTCAGGCTTGAACTTCAAAGGCTTATCTGTTGCTTTATCGATAACATCGGGATGAATTTCAATACCATCCTGACTAAGTACAAGATGCGAACCGCGCGAGCCACTGCCTTGTTCGAGCAATTCAACGACGGCCTTGAGATACGCAACACTTGTCAGGGAAAGGTGCCGGGTTTGTATCGCCGTAATTAAAGCTCTTGTGTCTTTTGCATTGAAGCCATTTTGTCTTATGCCTTTATAAAGCTCAACCGCTTCACTTAATGCCTTTTTGGCATCATTCAACTCCCTGATATGTCCCCCTGACGCAGTCATTCGGCTTCGGACTTCTTCGAAAACTTTTTCAGGTTCCAGACCCGAAGAGTCCCGGCATTTCTCAATATCAGCTATGACATCACTTAACTGCTCATTAATCTCGTCCTGCTTGTCCGAATAATCAGGCAGCTCACAGCCATAGACATTTACGATATATTCGGCCGCCCGCAATCCGCCAGTCTGGCCTGCATTCAAAGCTGAACCACCCGGCCGCTTTACGCCGTGCGAGCCGGCCATTTCACCTATTATAAAAGTCTGAGGTATATTAGATTCCCACCATTTGTTTATTGCAAAGCCTCCGTTATTATGCTGGGCGCAAACCGCAATTTCAAGAGGCTCGGAATACAGGTCGATTCCGTTTTCCTTGTATATCTCGATAGCAGGAGTATTCATGTGCGCAAGCCGTTCGATGGGCGTTTTCTGCAGAGCGCCTGCCTTTTGCAGATACTCTTTAGCCTCAGGCTCGAGGTCGTCAATGCTGAACTCATCCATAGAGTCACTGCCTATCGGATTTTTCAAAAAGTCCATATAGACGCGTCTGCCTTTTTGTGTTTCGTTGAATACGAGAACATCAATCAATGATGATTGCAGGTTTTCAATCCTTTGCGGGTCAAATGGCCACTGGTAGCCTTTGAGAAAAATATCTGTCGCCATTTTGCTCATTGTCGGGAAAAAATCCGTCAGAAATTCTTTCTCGTTATTACCATTTGCATCGGTGCTGAAAATTCGTGGAAACGCCTGCATATAAGTGCCGGAGACATTCCAGCGAAATTCGATACTTGCCAGGCCGAATTGCGACTCGGTCAGGTTCGCACCAATTAGCCCCGCCTTGAAAGCGATGCCGTGAATTCCAAGCTGACCTTTCGGATAGACGGTGGTTTTGAAAAGCTCGCCAGGTCCGCCGGCGGCGAGGA
>JASFMF010000168.1:0-4972 GCA_050117705.1 Phycisphaerales bacterium | reverse complement strand
TTTATCGCTTGATCTTTATCTCTCAAAACCGTTGCAAATATATTACCCGTATCTCAATATACAAGGGTGTATTTATTCATACGTTCTTACTAATAAAGAAAAACCAAAATATAAATAGTGACAACAGGATTGTGTGAACCACTCTTCTGCACCATAATTTGCACCAAAGCTTCTCCTTCGGTGCTTCTTGGGTTCTACTTTAGTTCTACGTTGGTTAAGTCTTTTTCTATGCTGGTGTAATATCCTAATCTGCCAATAGTTACAAAATCCTAATTCGGACTGTCGATCCGAAGGTTGCGCGTTCGAGTCGCATCGAGATATGCGAACTGAAAAAACGACCATGATTTTGTGTCCAATTTGTGTCAGTTGCTACTGGCTGTCTAGTGATTATTGACTTGTTAGTAAACTTGTAAACCACTTGTAATCCTCATTTTGACACAAAAAACAGCATATAAACCTTGTGTTTACAGCGAGTTACAAGCGGAATGCGGGACTCATAATCCATTGGTCCGAGGTTCGAATCCTCGCGGGCCCAGTCATCCCATCCTGACAATTCTGAAAATCTACTGTGTCTTTAAATTAATCTCAGAATTTTATGGATTTTCTGTGCCCGGTGAAGGAGCAGATGCACCCCAGTTGTCAGGGTCATTACCGTACTCGGAAGTAACCTGGCGTGCAAGCGACTGTCCGGCACCATCAGCCTCAACAGGCCAAAGGTCTATACCGCCGGGACAATCCTCGGGATGTGAGCCGTCACTGAAACTTATCCTGTCAACGCGAATATCATCGTCCGTCGAAAGCTCTAAACGCTCGCCAGCATTACTCAAATTGCCTTCATAAGGACCATAAATAGTATCAGCAGGAACCGTCGGATAACGCCACACAAACGCATCAGGATGTCTGACAACCAACAAATAACCACCGGCAGGTATTGTATCAGCTCCACCACCCATAGGAAACGTGAAATCAATGCCGTCAGTGAACTGCCATCCTTCAAGACTTACAGGCTCAGAACCCATGTTATATAACTCAACATATTCATACTGGTCATTAGTATACGAACCACCATTTGGCCAGGATGGATTATACATAATCTCATTAATGACTATCGGGCCGACTTGAGGAGCAGAATTAACTGAACCGGATGTATTCTCAGACATAGCGACAAAATTATAATTACCTGTGCTGGGTTTATAGTATCGGCCAAACGATACGCCGGTCGCTGAAGTGCCAAAATCTTCTACCTGACGATAGCCGGTCAATACGCCATTTTCCGCTGAGCTTAGATATACTATTTCCCCATCTGCACTCAAAGCAAAAGGAGTAGCAAGACTCGGATTGCCAAAATGCCTGTCCTCGTAGAAGACAATGTAGCCATTTGCAGGAATACTCGTACCTGCGGCAATTTGGTATTTTGTCAAATTGGAGCCACTGTCGCTGATATACCAGCCGCTAATGTCAATAGAGGTATCGGTTGTATTATATAGCTCAATCCAGTCAGGACTGTTGCCGGGAGAGTTAGCTAACAACTCATTAATAACAATAGCGCCGGGATTGGGGATAATGCCGCTGTCATCTGAGCCGGGAGAGCCACCAATGTATGCACTTGCACGCCAGGAGTCTCCATCGTTCCAATCGTCTGTGGCAGTGGGGTCTATTATGGTTAAAGAGAAACCATCGCCATCGGCAACGGAACGCCAGCCGTCCCTATAGCTGAAATCTAAAATAGTTTGGCCGATAGCATCTTCAAGCTCGATTCGTTCTCCTGCATTGTTGAGTCTGCCGGAGTACTGACCCGCAACATTAATATCTTGTCCGTATCGTGCCTCGAAGGCAGCAATATCCTGAACGACAACAACGTATTCGTTTGGAGCAAGTTCGAGATTCGGGAAGATAAAGTCAACTCCGTTGGTGAGTTTGACCAGGTTCAGATTGATTGTTTCTGTGCCGATGTTTTTCAGTTCGATGAATTCCTCGTTCGGTTCGCCCGTACCATCCGGGCCATACGGATTATACATAATCTCGGTGATACGCAGATTATCTGCCACAGAACCTACTGCAAAGGTTGCCTCGTTCAGGGCACTCCAGTTGCCGTTGCTTAGTACACGAGCCTTGACAGGGGCGCTGGCATCCAATGTGAAAGGTTCGGTGTATTCGATTGCACCCGGAGATAATATGTCAGAATTATTATCGATGATGGCTTCTTCATTAGCAACTATCTGAACAGAGATGAGGAAATCTGAACTTGTAACAGAAGAGTTCATAGCATGTATGGCCAGTAAATTATCCCCCTGCTGCAGGTTGTCACGGAAATCTGAAATGTCGATTTCCTCAAAATTGACGGCTTCATTGTCAGAGTGGTTTGAGATGGCGCTTGAGTTCCAGCCTGGTGTACCAGTGAAATTTCGGCGGGCTACTTCAACGCCATTAAGATAGGCGATAAAACCATCATCATAACGAACGTTCAGTGTTATAAAGTCTAGGTTGTCAAGACTGTCGCTAAATGTGAAAGGTATGCGGATATAACAGGTTGTGTTCGTTCCATACATACGGCTTTCGAGGTTAAGTGTAATTAAATCTTCGAAACCAGAACTTCTTTCGTAACCTATTCCGCCGGGGTTGCCAACGCAATTCAGCCAGACAGAGTCATTGAAGGATTGACTTCTGTACCAGTCGCTACCGATAGAGCCTGTAGGTACAAGGATCCGCTTAGTGGCATTTTCGGGTACAAGGACCGTTCCGATAGTATCGCCCTGCTGAGATGAGCCGGGAAGACGCGGGTCGGAGCCATCCAAAGTGTAAAAAATTGTGCCTTCCTCGGAAGTCATAGAAAGCCGGTCGGTTTGTGAGATATGTCCGCCATGATTAGACTGGTTGTTAACATATAACTCAGCGGCTGTAATGGATGGGTAGAAGTCTGCACGTCTGAGCTGACCTAATACTGTGTCCGTACGAACTGAAAAATATTCATTCACGAGGCGGTTCACTTCGCCTACCCATTCAATATCTCGGGTATATGGTCGATAGGACCTTCGGCTATCGCCCCATCGTGCGGATTCCCCGACAATCGCACCGTTAATCTCCTGCGCAAGCGCCAAATAGCGTTCAGTCGAACGGTCAGAGGTCAGGACACCATCGTTAAAGAAATGCCGATGAATGTGGTCCGCCATAAGCATCCTAAAATCAGAATTATCAAGAAATCTATCCACCAAATAGTGAGGATTCCATACTCCGACCACATTGACACGGTTGACTCTTGACTCCTCCAAAGACCACTCCGTATCCCATGGTATCAGAACGAACGGGCCTGCCGGCTCTCTTAGACGAGTGACGTAGAAATTACGCGGAGTGAAAGAATCACCCAGAAAGACAGGTGCATCCCGGCTGCCCGTGTAGTAAACCATCAGCATATAATCTATCATCGTAGGAATATCCACGTGTGTCTGGATCGTTTCATACGCCTCCAGTGTGGTCAGGTTCGTGTTTGCCACCTCGAACAGTTCGTTCCATGCCTGCCTTGCCTGCTCACCCCCTGAGATAACCTCCATAGTGGTGCTGGCGCCCATTCCGCTGGGGGCTTCCAGTATGTCATAGTTCTCTCTGTCACCTCCGAGATGGTCTGCGACGAAATGCTCATCAGGCCGCTCGGTCATAATATACATGCCCCAGTAAAGCCCGTTAATGTATACCTGTACGCCCCTGCCGTGGGGAGTCAGGCGTTCCATATCACGTATTGTGTCACGAGCAAAAGCGTCCCGCAGGTAATCGGCATGCTGGGAGCCACTCATTCCACTATGACCGGTCCAGGAATAGTTCCAGATTGCACGCAGCGCAAGCGTGTTGAACGAGCTGACCTCAGTGTCCGGAAACAATGGATAATCAAGTTTAGACAAACCGTACTGTCCTCTGAATATGATTCTCAGGGCGTTCTTCGAACTGCCGCTTCTGCTGTACGGTCCTCCATGAATTCGAAGACCGGCAGTGACACCGAATTGCCCACCAGTATTCGGGTCTATCCACTCTATGGAAGCGGCACGTTCCCATTGTTCTCCGGTCCTTGTTGCATTGGCATATATTCCCCCACTACCAAAGAAATCGGCGTTGTCTATCACAATGCAAACCGAAGGGGTAGATTTTAAGTCGTCTTTTATTTCACCGCTATAGGCCGGGTCGTCCACAACGCGTTGATCCATTGCGTAGTCGGCGGTACGGTTACCCCAACTGGTGGGAAAACCAGCGGGATTCGTGGGCTGGCGTATTACATCATCTAAAAAGATGTATGTTCTTGTCGCAAGATTCGAAGATCTCCAACCCGGTTTAAATGCGACCGCCCTGATACAGGTGGTTCGAGTGATTAAAACAGGAGCGGTATAAAGTGTACCAGTCATCGTCCGTCCGGCAATTTCATTAGGTTCAGAGAAGTTAGTCGTATAGTAGATTTCAGTACCTTCAGTCTCGGTGGCAAGCGTAAGATAAAAAGACTCATCATAAAAACCACGAGTGTGACTAAATTGCACGTCTTCAACAAAACCCTCAAATACAATTGCATTTGCACCTGCGGGGCTTGGCTCATCAAAAAATCTCCATTCGTCACCGGCATCTGGATAGCGTCCGAATGAAACATTCCTAGTTTGGGGGCCATAGATAATACTATCAACTAAAGTTGTTCCATCAGAATTAAACAATCCCAATTCCTCGCCACCACCATTAAGTCTGAAATCAGCATGCAGGCCGGTATCAGCAGTATCTCTATCGGTCCATATCAACAGGTAATCACCCGCAGGAATGAGAGCTGGAGCAGGTATCTGCCATTTAGTAGGATCCGCCAGATCGTCCGTCAGGTACATACCGCCAATATTAACGGTACTATCGCCGTAGTTGTAAAGCTCGACCCAGTCATCATACTGACCCTGCGGGTCCTGACTAGCGCTACTATTCATAGCCAGCAATTCGTTTATTACTACAGTTTGCG
>JASFMF010000167.1:0-4979 GCA_050117705.1 Phycisphaerales bacterium | reverse complement strand
TGCAATTAACATTCCAAATTGTGTTCCCCAGTCGCCGATATGATTTTGGCGGATTACGTTGTGTCCGAGAGTTTCGAGTATCCGGCAGATGCAATCACCTATGATTGTGCTTCGCAGGTGGCCTACGTGCATCTGCTTTGCAATATTCGGGCTGGAAAAGTCAACGACGATATTTTTGGGTGTATCAGTCTTGTCTATACCGAGGCCGGTCGAGGTTTTGTTAATTTCGAGCAGCTTATCTGCAATAAACTGCGGCTTTAAACGCAGGTTTATAAAGCCAGGACCTGCGACTTCAGGTGTTTCACAGATGTCACTTAGGTCTAATTTTTCAACGACCTGCTCGGCGAGCTTGCGGGGATTGGTCTTGAGCTTTTTTGCCAGGCCCATTACGCCGTTAGCCTGGTAATCGCCAAATTTAGGGTCAGTGGAAGGCTTTACAATAGCCGCACAATCATCCCGGCCTGTGACACCGGCCATAGCCCCACTTATTTTTTGTTCGAGTATGTCAATAATAAGTTTCATAAAAAAGTTAATCGTCTATCGTCAATCTTTTTGCATCGCCCCATAGCAGTTCGAGGTCGTAGTAGTCACGATATTCGCCATCGAAGAGGTGTATTACCACATCCACGTAATCGAGTAGAATCCAGCGGGCTTGCTCGTAACCTGCCCTGCCGAATCGCTGCATTTTTTGTTTTCTGGCGATGTCGCAGATTTCATTGGCAACGGAGCGCATCTGTCTGTCGCTCGTACCTGTTGCGATTACAAAGTAATCGGTTGCAGGTGATTTCCCGCTCAAATCCAGAACGACAATATCGGTGCAATTCCGCTCGGCTGCAATTTTCGCTGCTTCAAGAGCAAACGCCTTTGAAGGGTCGGAAATTTCCTTTTTAGGAGTTTTTGATTTTACTGCAATTTTCTTGGCGGTTTTTTTCTTAGTAGTTTTTTTTGCAGTCTTCTTTGTTGCTTTTTTGGCGGCTTTTTTTACCGTTTTCTTAACGGTTTTCTTTTTGCTCTTTTTAACAGCCTTTTTTGTAGTTTTCTTTTTTGCCAAATTTCATGTCCTCAATGTTAATAAAAAAAGGGCGGCCTATTCGGCCACCCCGATAGATTACATTTGTAAGACAGTTATGTCAACCAATGTGTGCTTAATGACAAGCTGGCGTTCTGCAGAACAAATAGCCAAAGACAACGATAATCCCAAGAACAAGCAGCAGCTTGAACAAAACAAATAACCAATCATCTTTTATTATATTGTGCCTGATAATCATTTTCCACCTCAAAAGTTTTTTCGGCGAAAACAGACCGACACATTACAAATTTATTTGCCTCCCAGTCCCAGCCAGCCGCTGATAACCGGTGCGAATTTTACCACCACGCCTGAGAACACCACGCTGACCATTGTCATCAGCTTTATAAGAATATTCAGGCTTGGTCCTGAAGTATCCTTGCATGGGTCGCCAACGGTATCGCCAACAACAGCGGCTTTGTGTGCGTCGGAGCCTTTTCCGCCGTGAGCGCCTTTTTCGATATATTTTTTGGCGTTATCCCAGGCACCGCCGGCGTTGTTGAGCGTAATCGCAAGAACAAAACCGCAGGTCAATCCACCGGCTAACAATCCCATCACCCCGGCCACACCTAAGAGCAGCCCCGTCAGGACTGGAATTATAATTGCCAGCAGTGAAGGCAAAATCATTTCTTTCTGCGCCCCAGCGGTAGAGATAGAAACGCACCGTGCATAATCAGGCTCACCCGTCCCCTCCATAATACCTGCTATTTCTCTGAACTGCCTGCGGACCTCATTGACCATTGCCCCGGCCGCTCTGCCGACCGCTTTCATCGTCATAGCGCAGAACACAAAGGCCATCATCCCGCCGAGAAACAGACCGCAAATAAGCTTCGGATTCATTATTGTCAGGTTATAAGCCTCAACGAAATCAGCAACTCCCGCTATTTTTGCGCTTTCGGGCGTAAACGCAACCTCGCCGACCTGGAAAGTTCCGCCGGCTTCTATTGCAAGCCGTGATATCCAGATTCGAACTTCTTCTATATATGCCGCTAAAAGTGCCATTGCCGTCAGGGCGGCTGAACCTATAGCGAAGCCTTTACCCGTTGCCGCAGTCGTATTACCGAGGGCGTCAAGAGCGTCTGTTCTTTTTCTTACTTCCGGTCCGAGACCACTCATTTCGGCATTGCCTCCTGCGTTATCTGCAATCGGGCCGTAAGCATCGGTTGCCAGCGTTATGCCTAATGTCGCAAGCATTCCAACTGCGGCAAAACCGATACCGTAAAGACCCATTGAAATATTTGTAAAACCATCGGCAAAACCAAAGGCACATAAAATGCCGATGACAATCGTTACTACCGGCAAGCCCGCGGAATACATACCGGTCGCAAGGCCATCGATAATTGTTGTTGCAGCACCCATCTCCGCTTGGTCAGCGATACCTCTTGTCGGGCCGTATTCGTCGGACGTATAATATTCGGTAAACTGACCTATTACCACGCCTGCAACAAGACCTGAAACAACCGAGCCAAAAACGCCCCATGTAATCCATTCGGCCCAGGCCAGGCCCGCCACCGCAAGAATAATCAAAACCGAGCTGCCCAACGTTCCAAAGAGCAGTGCCCTGAGCAGGTTCTTTTGACTGGCGTCCTCCTTGCATCGAACCATAAAGATACCCAAAATCGAAAGGAGAATACCTATACCGGCAACAAGCATCGGAGCAAGAACAGCTTTAAGAACCTGGTTTTGTGATGAAAGTGTCAGGGCTGCACCTAACGCTGCGGTTGCGAGTATCGAACCGCAGTAACTTTCGTACAGGTCCGCTCCCATGCCTGCAACGTCGCCAACGTTATCACCTACGTTGTCGGCGATTGTGGCCGGGTTTCTCGGGTCATCTTCGGGTATTCCCGCTTCGACCTTGCCCACCAGGTCTGCTCCGACGTCTGCTGCTTTGGTGTAAATTCCGCCTCCTACACGGGCGAACAATGCCTGGGTGGAAGCACCCATACCGAAAGTTATCATTGTTGTTGTAATTTCCACAAGTTTATGATGCGCGTCCATACCTGCGGGCACAAGCTGCAATCCTAAAAATTTCAGTCCCGTTTCCATATTTGCCGTCGTGTAAACCAGCTTGTCCAATATTAGATACCACAGTGAAATATCCAGCAGGCCAAAGCCTACAACGACGAGGCCCATGACCGCACCTGAACGAAAAGCAACCTGTAGGCCTTTATTAAGGCTCTCGCTGGCACCCTGAGCTGTGCGGGAAGATGCGTTTGTGGCTGTTTTCATACCTAAAAAGCCGCACAGGCCGCTAAAGAAACCTCCCGTCAGGAATGCCACAGGAACGAAGGGATTTTGAACACCCAGATAAGCACAGCCCGCAAAGATGGCCAGAAGAATTATAAACACCAGCGTTACAACGCTGTACTGCCTGAACAGATAGGCATAGGCGCCCTTGCGGACATGATTAGCAATAGTTATCATTTTTTCAGTGCCTTCGGGAGCTTCCATTACCTTTTTATAGAAGTAATATGCAAACCCCAAAGCCAGCAGTGCCGCTATTGGTGCAATCCACCAGCTTAGTGGCGTGCCGACAAGTGCGGCCGACTCGGAACTTTCGGCCGCCATAGCCACGGTGCTGATTGCAAGTGTCGGCACAAAAAACCCTGTGATATTTTTAAGAACTTTCACTTTTGTCTCCTTCTTACAATTTGATTGTTAACTTAACTTTTATGACAGACTTAAAATTCTCCGCAGTTTAACTAAATAGCTTGATTTTTCAACTGTTTTATGCCTGAAAATGAAAAACGTAAAGCGAAAAGTTTAAAATCGCAGCGCAAAATTTAAAAGTTTCGGATTTCTGAGTTGTAGCTTTTCATTTCCGGTTCTTATGTGTGATAATCGGCATTGATTCTCACATAGCCTGCGCTTAAATCACAGCCGTAGCAAAAATCTTCCGCTTTTCCCGCCCCTAAATTCACAGTTATTGTGTGTTCTTTTTGCGAAACGACCTTACTTGCTTTTTTTGCATCGAATTTTCTCGGCTTGCCGTTCTTAAAAACTGTTACAGGCCCGAGCTTACAGGACAGCCTGTCCGGATTCAATTTGACGCCTGCCGACCCAACAGCACAGATAATTCTGCCCCAGTTCGGGTCGCCGCCGTGTATCGCGCATTTTACCAGTGGATAATCGGCCACCGCTCGTGCGGCCTTTGCGGCTTCGGCCTTTGTTGCTGCGCCGTTGACGATAACCTTAAATATCCGCGTCGCGCCCTCGGCATCGAGAGCCATCTGTTTAGCTAAATCTTCACATAAATCCGCTAATGCGCCGGCGAATTTTTTATATCGCGGGCACTGACTTACTATTGGTCGATTACCCGCTAAGCCAGAGGCCAGTATTATTGCAGTATCGTTTGTGCTTTGATGACCGTCAACGGTCAGTCTGTTCAGTGAGTTGCCGATGGCGGATTTCAGAGCTTTGACTAATAGCGGTTTTGTTATAGCAACATCCGTAGTAATAAAGCAAAGTGTAGTTGCCATATTCGGGCCAATCATACCTGCACCCTTGGTTGTACCTGCTATTGTTACTTTAGCGCCGGAAATTTCGAATCTTCGGACGGCACGTTTGGCTTTGGTGTCCGTCGTCATTATTGCTTTCGTAAAATTCTGTCCAGCTTTGGAAGAATCTGAAAGCTTCGCCGCTGCTTTTGAAATGCCGGCGGTAATTTTATTAATTGGCAATTGCTCTCCTATAATGCCGGTCGAAGCAACAAGAATATCTCGTGCAGTGTGTTGTGTATTATCCATTGCGTTCAGTGAGCTTGCCGTTTTGCTGCACATTGAAATTGCGTCTTTGAGCCCTTTTTGGCCTGTACAGGTATTGGCATTGCCTGAGTTGGCTACAACGCCGTACACTGTCAAGCTTTGAACATGTTTTCTGCTTATCTGCACTGCCGGCGATACGATTTTATTAG
>JASFMF010000166.1:0-4984 GCA_050117705.1 Phycisphaerales bacterium | reverse complement strand
GATTCATCACAGCTTTAGGTATTCGGCATATTGGGAATCAATCAGCGCAAATCTTAGCTCAGCATTTTGGAAGCCTTGAGGCTCTTATGAAAGCATCTCAGGAAGAACTTGCAGAGATAGACCAAATCGGGCCTGTAATGGCGGAAAGCGTATATGAATATTTTCATAACACAAAGAATCTGGAAGTAATTAACGAGTTATTGCAAGCAGGAGTAAAACCTCCTCAAGTGGAGAAACAGCAAGCCGGCAAATTAGCAGGTAAAACAATTGTAGTAACAGGCACCTTAGAGAACTTTACGCGCCCGCAAATAGAGCAGGCTATCAGACAGACGGGAGCAAAAACATCAGGCAGTGTAAGCAAAAAAACCGACTTCGTATTGGCCGGAGAAAATCCGGGAAGCAAACTTGATAAAGCTCAGAAATTATCAGTTAAGGTAATAAATGAAAAGCAGTTCTTGGCTATGCTCGGAAAAAAGTAACAAGTGCCATGGTTTCACAAGATGAAAAATACATGAAGACAGCCTTGAGATTGGCCCGGCATGGTCTCGGCTCGGTTGAGCCAAATCCTGCTGTCGGGGCGGTTATTGTAAAAGCCAATCAGATTATCGGCAAAGGCTGGCATAAAAAGTTTGGCGGCTCCCATGCGGAAATAAACGCACTTGAAAACTGTAAAAGCTTAGGCGTGAATCCCAAAGGCGCTGTAATGTATGTCACGCTCGAGCCGTGCTCCCATCAGGGCAAGACAGGCCCATGCACAGAAGCTATAATTGCGGCCGGTTTATCAAAGATTTTCATAGCAATGATTGACCCATCGGAACATGCAAAAGGCAAAGGCATTGAGCAATTACGTAATACAGGAATCGAAGTGCAAACCAGCATCTGCGAGACTGAAGCAAGATTACTAAATGCCCCTTTTATAAAATATGCTTCCACCGGCAAATGCTGGGTAACACTGAAATGGGCACAAAGCATCGACGGCAAATTAGCATGGTCACAACAAAATGACGAGCAACGATGGATTTCTTCAGAGAAAAGTAGAAAAGACACACATAAATTACGCAGACAAGCTCAGGCAATATTAGTTGGTATAAATACGGTGCTCGCCGACAATCCGTTATTGACACCTCGCCCCAGTAAAGGCAAAAAGATTACAAGAGTAGTTTTAGACAACCGCCTCAGGATTCCTCTGGATTGTAAACTGATTAAGACCGCTCGAAAAAATCCGGTACTGGTCTGTACAACCGAAAATGCAATCAAAACTAACTCTAAGACGGCAGAAAAGATTGCAAAAAAAGGAGATGAACTGCTTGCTTGCCGGGAAACAGAAGGCCGTTCCAATCTACACTTTCTGCTCGATGAATTAAGTAAACGCGGCATTACTCATTTGCTTGTCGAAGGTGGGCCGACGGTATTGACATCATTTATCACAGAAGAGCTGGTCGATGAAATAATAGTTTATATCGCACCGAAGATATTAGGAAAACAGGGTAGTGTCGATATCAGCGGACCTATGGCCGAATTGGCAGAAGCTATTGATTTGCATTACGTCGATATCGAGCGAATCGGTGACGATGTTCGCATAAAAGGCCTAACCGAAAAAGCCCTCAGCGAAATTTCAATCCCACCCTGCGAATAATCTCAATACATTAGATAATTCCAGAGCCGCTTTGAATGGAGACATTAGCAGTGATTAAGGGGCGATAATCGTGCTTTAACAACAAGTTTGCCGTTATAATCCGTAAATCGCACGAAAATGTAGTAATTCACCCAAAATATTTTTAGGTTTCAAACAGCATTTTTTCATCGCTGTATTGCGATTAGGTAAAATTTTAGAAATGCGGTTAAACACACCGGTAAATGGCATTTTTCCCCTTGATTTGCAATTTTAAAAAAAGTATAATTGTTTTAATATTTTGCGGCATGGCAAACCCTAAATGGAGAAGGGTACAAATTCATTTAATCGGATTTTTATAGGTCTTTCTAAGAAATTGACCTGAGGTTGGTGACATTGTGAAGATTCACAGGAGGAAAAATATTTCGGGTGTTATCGGTTGTAACGAATATAAACTATCGCATTAGTATTAAGACATCTTCATTTTTTGGGTTAACTCGATAAAAACTTGTACCGATATAACATCTGAAATCCACAGGAAGGAGACGGTATTAAATTAAGACGACAAAAAGGAGAGTTAAAAACCATTCAAACACTCTTCTTTTTGCCGTGTCGCCTGAAGGTGCGAAAGGGTATATACGATGAAAAAATCTCTAAATATCTCGCTCGTTCTTTTAACTTTTGTTTTTCTCAACTGCTCAGGCTGCCGGAGTTTTGACAAATTTCTGGGATTTGAGCCGGAAGAAAAACAGAGCCAGGGAACAAACATACCTGACAATCTCTTTTGGGACCAATTCCAGCAACCTGCAGGTTCGACTCCAACTATGGCAGCACCTCCTCCTACAGGAGGCAGCGTTGCAATTTATACAGAACCAAGGCTCGTACCTTTCAGCCAAACCGGCCCAAACGTAATCTCGAAGACTTATCCCTGGCCGGAATGCGGCATTGTTCAATTGGACAAAACTTTGCCGAGAGAAGTGTTGCTGAATAAGACGTTCGATTATTCTATCACTATTACAAACCTAACAGGCACAATGCTTACAGACATTAAGGTAATTGAAGAGCTATCAGAGAATTTCAACTTGATAAGCGCCAATCCGACACCGAAAGAAGACATTAACAAACTTACATGGGAAATAAGCTCACTGGGACCAAAATCCAGCAAGCGATTCACCCTTACAGGTACACCCACGCACTCTGATTCCCTCGAAAACTGTACTACTGTCGTCACTCCGGTCATACCCACCTGTGCCGCCATAAGAATTGTACAGCCCAGGCTGGAGTTGACCAAGACGGCACCCGCCGAAGCGTTATTGTGTGAACCCATTCCAATCGTATATATGGTAACCAACGCGGGAACAGGCGCGGCACAAAATGTAAAGATAGTTGAAAGACTTCCGGCGTGGCTGAGAACGGACGAAGGCAGAAACGAATTAGTATTTGATGTCGGTATATTACCTGAAGGTCAGTCACGGCAATACACGGCTACACTACGTGCAGCTAAGGTAGGTACATATAAAAGCAGTGCGGAAGCTAACTCAAGTTCCGGTGCAAGCACTCAATCATTAGAGACCACTACGAGTATAGGCTTACCGGAGCTGGCAATCGTAAACAACAGTCCGGAACGGCATTACATAGGCAGGCCATTAAGATACGAAATAACAGTTACCAACACATCAGACATTCCGGCGAAAAATGTTGTCGTCGAAAACAGGCTTCCGAACGGAGCTACTTCGATAGAAGCAAGTGAGAACGCAAAGTTCTCCGGCTTAAAGCTGATTTGGGAACTTGGCACTCTTGCACCGGGTAATTCCAAAAAGGTAAACGTATCATACACACCCGAACAGGCAGGCACACTTACAAATAGTGCAACTGCAACTGCATATTGTGCCGATCCTGTAACTGATTCGGTAAATACCACAATAACCGGAATTTCCGCCATATTAATGGAAGTAATTGATGTCGAAGACCCGGTCAAAGTCGGAGACCGCACAACATACGTTATTAGTATAACAAACCAGGGCTCCGCCGCCGCTACGAACATCAACGTTTCCTGTATTCTGGAAAATAATGTCCAATACGTTTCTTCCTCGGGCGCAACCTCCGGTTCGATGGATGGTCGGGTCGTGAAATTCTTACCGCTAAGCAGTCTTGCACCAAAATCCAAAGCCTCCTGGCGTGTAATTGTAGCGGCCATAAAACCGGGAGACGTACGCTTCAAAGTAATAACGAATGGAGACCAGCTTACACGTCCTGTTGAAGAAACAGAATCTACACACATTTACGAATGATAGCTATTACAACAAATACGGCACCACGGCGCAGACCTGCGTCGTGGTGCCTTTATTTTTTTAAACCGGGCCTGCGGTATCAATGAATAAAAAAGTTCTGTTGGTTTTGACTACGATCGGTTTGCTAATCCATAAACTTCTTCAGTATCGCGGCTGTGTGTATAGCGATAAGCATAAGATAGTCTAAGTCACTTAAACTGTAGTGTTCGTGTATCATAGCATTGTCAACGTACAGCACACCGTAACAGCCATCCGGACGCATAATCGCTGCAACCATCGCCGAGCGTATTCTTTCCTTTGCCTCCATTTGAGCCGAAACACTCGGCAGAACAAAAAACTGTCCTTTGTCAACAGCCTGAGTTATCTTCTCACCGAGTTGCAATTCGCTAAGCTGAACCGGAATGCCGTCTCTTCTCTTACCTCCGTGGCATATCATCGGTCCTGTGGGCTGCATTCTCAAAGCACACCAGACATGGTACGCGCTGAACTGACCTAACGTAACATCCAGTAAAGTCAACAATAACTCATCAACATTACCGGCTGCAAAGATTTGCTCTGTGGCCTTTGAAAAATCACTCAATCTTCTGGCTGCTAATCTCATAGCAGGTGCGTGCTGTGCATCCGGCCTTCTTACTACAGTCTCATGCTTGGGCGTCGTTAGTGCCGCTTCGAGCTGAAGTGTATCCTCCGCTTGAACCGGTGCTTCAGCATCTACTTCCGGCTCGAGAATTATTTCGAGGGTAAAATCAGTTATGCGAAGACAGTCACCATGTTTAACTTCGGCTTTATGAACTGCCTCCTCATTCAGAAATGTTTTATTTGCCGAATCGAGGTCTTCAATTACCCATTTTCCGTTACTCGTACTGTGAATCACAGCATGCTCTCTCGAAACCCCTTTATCCGGCAAAAAAACCTTATTATTGGTTCCTCTGCCTATAGAAACCGGGCCCTCGACAAATTGAAACTCTTTGGTATTACCGCCTTTTTGCTTTACAACCATGCGCATAGAGTTACACCCAAAAATGAATCCCTGACTTGCGGCTATTATACAAAAACAAATACAGCTTGTCAAGTACACTAT
>JASFMF010000165.1:0-4996 GCA_050117705.1 Phycisphaerales bacterium | reverse complement strand
AAACCTCATCATTTACCCCCTCATCTTCCCACGGGTCATTATCGTTGGTATCTACCATTGTTGCGGTCCTTGCGACAAGCGGCCCGTCTTTATACTCATATAGACTACCAGTAACATAAACCGGACCAGAGCCAACAACATCCAGTTCAGCATAGTAACTTCTTGCATGGTCGAGACCCGGAACATCAACATCCAGATTAAGCTCCCGCACATTCCTCATAATATTCTGCATATTGATAATCTTTTCGACATCAATCCTAAGATTGGCCGGACCGGCCTCCCAGTTTATGTGCATTACATAAATTTGCATTGCAAACAAACCGGGGGCCTGACCGGTTATTGAACCATCCGGGTCAATAATATAATTTGCCCTCGCTGCCAAACCATAGTAGTTTCCTGAGGCATCGCCGGTAACATTGACAACGGCCCCCACACGAACATCAGTGAACTCCTCATCAGAGCCAAAACCGGCGCCAAATGCCGAGCCACCCACTCCGGCCGGACTGGTCTCATCTACGATGAGGTACTTATTACCACCAGGCGCAGTCTCAACAGTCTGGGTGAACGTTTGAGTCAAATCTGGAAAACAATAGAACCCCCATGCTGACAGGTCGAGGTCGTTTCCATCGAAGTTTTCGGACCAATTCGCCTCCGTTGCGCCACTTAATACTGCAATAGCTCCGATTACTGTAAGAATTACTATCGACTCTTTTAATTTCTCAGACATAAGATTTCTCCTTTAGAAAAGTTAAAAAACGACTGACAATATTTTCACATACAGCACATTAATTCTATTTTTTCTCAAGGCAGCTTCTTACATATGATAATTCTTCTTACGAACATAAAAACTTGGAATAATTACAATTTAAGCGCACAATACAATCTTTAAACCCCCCACCTTTTACCCAAAGCTCGCTATACACGGACACTATCCTTGTTATGCACTAACCCTGCATAACAAAGTTATACCAAACTTCGAAAGTTTTTCGTCAATCTTTTTTTCAAGTGCTTGGTAAAAACACCCTTTAAGGTGTCGGTTCCGTTTCCTCTCGATACAGACGCATATCATCGAAGTAAATTTTACCGGGACCACCGGCCTGTTGATTGTTTCTTTCGCCGAAGCCGACACCAATACTTTCAATATTGGTAAGGTCAACACTCTGGTCGGCAAAATCCTGAAGGTCGATTCTCCATTCGGTCCACTCAGTTACCAAAGATGCATTAGGATCTTCATTATAAACAACAGCACTTTCGTTAAGAATCACATACATCTGCTCTGCAGCATTGCTTAATGTTCCAATATCCTGGTTCATCCAGGGTCCCTGACTGACATTACCAGTAGTAGTAACATTGGAGAACACAGCTTCACACACCTCTTCATTATTATGCGCAGTCACAGCCAGACCGATATACACAGTTGCATTCATACCTATCGTTTCGCTGATCATTGGTGTCCACGAGCTGCCATCGGCCGAATAAGAAGCTGTAAAATCACCGGAAATGGAACGCTCTAACTTTACCCATTGCGGCGCAGTGACACCACCTTCTGTCGTATCAAGACTGTCGTCACCGGTGCCCGTACGACGCTGGAATGAAACCCCCGCGCCGGGTGAAACAACCATCATGGCATGGCTGGAATCCGGGTCCAGTGTATTACGTATCATCACACCGGCTTTGGCCGAGGAGTGGGTATTTTCCACACTTAAAACCTGTGCCGTAATTGAACCGGGACCGGCGAGCTGTTTATAGGCAAAATGGAACTCATCGGACGTACCCCAGATATCAGCACCGGAGCTGGCTATCGTAAAGGTACCTGCCGGGGCTTCTGTGAAGCTGCTCCTATAGGCCGGATAACCTCTATACCACAATGATAATATTTTAACATCCTGCCTCGTCCAGTCATTTCCTGGGACCAACGTCATTGTCGCTTCTGAATATTTCATGTCGTTATCGTAGAAAAATGGCATCGACTGAGCACCACCGTGAACAATATTCGTCTCAACAAAATGCTCTCCGGCAATAAAGTCCGGTTCGGCGTAACCAACTGTAGAACCGTTTGTTAGGATTTCCCATCCATCTACCCAAGCATCAAATATCCTGTCAGGACCGAAATCGTTATAGTCTTCGAAATCATCAACAATAAGATAGTCGGCTATCGTAAAGCTCCACACTCTGCCTTTGCTGATTGTCGCATCGGCGTCGATTTCATCGATACGCCAGTAATAAGTCTGGTCCCATTGCAGGGCGTCAGTCAGAGTATAAGTGTTGGGGTCCTGCCTCCCAATATACACGCCTGTAGTATCGGAGGCATCGGCACTTTCAACCGCGTCTTTATCGATACCAAAGTACACATCGTGCTCAACCGCCTCATCTCCGGACGACCAACTAAGCAACCCTGTGTGCTGCTCAATGTCCATTATCGTTCCACTCACCGGATTTGGTCTCCAGGCAATTAGCGGGTCACCTCTCATTACTTTTGAAATTTCTTCCTGCGGCAGTGCCCTGTTATAGATTCGAACATCATCTATAATACCATCGTAAGGATAACGATGTCCGGTAGCTTCCCTTCCAATATTGACGTTATAAACACTCGTAGCTATAGAACCCACAATACTCGTTACATCTCGTGATATACCGTCAATATACAAATTAAGCTGCCGTCCATCATAAGTTCCCGCCAAATGGTGCCATTCATCATTAAAAGTAGTACCAACCGGAGTTTGAGCATTAGTAGTATCGGAGATGCGGAACTCTATATTGTTGCCGCCATTGTGCCATATCGCATAACTGTCGTTACCTTTCGACACAAAGGATTGCTCTTCACCATTACCTGCGGCATCTGCTTTGACCCAGGCTAAGAGTGAAATTTCCGCAGTTATTCCAAAGCTTTCAGGGTTACCAACATCAACGCAGTCATCAAGGCCATCAAGATACAGTGCTCCATCTATCTGGCCGGCAACCCACTGCGGGTCTCCCACTACGGTGCCATGATTACCAAGACCGGACCAGTCAAGCGCTACACTGCCCCGACCATCATCAAGCTTCCACCAGCCAACAAGACTTTCGTCGGTAACTTCTATTAAAGGAATTGTTTCAAATTGCCACACATCCCCTCTCGAAACGGTCATATCGTTATTTTGTTCGTCAACGCGCCAATAATAAAGCGTGTCATTTGAAAGCGTTGGAAGTGCATAACTCAGTTCCGTCTGGTTACCCATAAACTCGGGCGAAGAGCTGTCCGCATTAGCCACGGCGGCCTCATCGGTGCCAAAGTACACATCGTGCGACAGGGCATTGAAACCTGCACCCCACGTAAGGTCAATATCAATATCCACATATTGGGCCTCATCAGCCGGACTTGGGTCATACGCAGTCAAAGGCTGAATCCTAAAGCTCCATACAGCACCCTTGTATATCGTTGTACCATCAGCTTCAACTTCATCAACTCGCCAATAGTATGTCATACCCAGTTCTAAAGAAAGTGTCGTATCCACAGGATATTGTACACCCGATTGACGGCCCTTATATACATCGGGTGTTTCGACAGTGGCATCATTCACATCGTCAAAGTTATCACTAAAGTACACATCATGTGAAACTGCAGAAAGCCCCGATGCCCATTGAAGCGTTACCGTAGTCTCCATAACCAAACTGCCATCAGCCGGTTCAGGAGTTGAAGCATTTGTGGGATTTGCCAGCTTACTTACCTCAACTTCAGATAGAGCGCGATTGTATATCCGTGCATCGTCTATTATACCATCGAAAAGGCGGTCTGTATCCTCACTATTTCTCCCTAAATTTATATCGTCAGAACTGACTTCTATAGCCCCTGTATAATTTGTAGTCCCCCGTAACTCACCATCGATATACAGTTTAACTTGTGTGCCGTTATAAGTTCCGGCTAAATGGTGCCAGACACCATTAAACGACTCATCCACAGGAAACGTAGCCGTACGCCAGCCACCACTGTAAACGAAGAACTCTATGTTATTCCCATTGAAATGCTTTAGCACATAACTGTGGTCACCTTTTGATATATAAGGATTATGTTCACCATTTCCGGCATCATTGGTATTCACCCATATCGAAAGCGTAAGCTCATCGGTAGTATCGAAGATTTCATTATTTCCACAATCGACATAATCACCGGTTCCATAAAGTCGCAAAGCACCTCCAATACTTCCATCTACCCATTCCGGATTACCCTCCAGGGTAGCATTGTTTTCGAAACCGCTCGAATCATAGGCAAAGTTACCGGAGCCCTCATCAAGTCTCCACCAGCCGACAAGATTCGGGTCCTGAGCATTCGCTGAATTCATTAGAAACAAACTAAGCACAGTCACAAGACAACTCAGACAAACTAACTTCTTACACATAATAGTCCTCCTTTTAAGAGTTAAAATAAAACCATCGATAATAACTTCAACACTGATTAATTCTTAAATTCCAAAGTTAGCAAAAGGTAAGTTTATTGATATTTAAAACAACTCCCCACCATTAAAATCCTAATCAGATTAACTTTTCATCAAGACGTGAATACAGCCACGAAGATACCATCAAATCTTCATGCCTCGAACGAAACATTACCACTTCTCCTATGCTTGGAAAAAATTAAAACCCCATATTCCAAAAAAAACAAAGAATATTAACCTTTATGTATATTCATACCAAATTAAGTACCTCCCCGTCAAGAAAAACTTGCCGGATTTGAACAGGCCGCACAATTTAAAATCCACATTTGTGCAATTTATGCGGCCAAAAATGGATGTCTACAATAAAGTAATACAGTAAAATAAGATATTCGTTGAAAAAATCATTCCGTGTGTCTCAGGATGAATTCGGATGAAAGACGTCTGCCGTTCGGGCAAAGAGACGTCACCTCTAATATATAGCTCTGATTCCCGGTTGACTCGAAAGGTAAATTTACCTCATAAGCCCTTAAAAAATCACGCCAGTATTCGTTATTTTTAGCCGGGTCAGTTAAATCAACATCCGG
>JASFMF010000164.1:0-5021 GCA_050117705.1 Phycisphaerales bacterium | reverse complement strand
GAACTTGCTTTCCTCGCCGAATATCTGCTCGAATAATTCGGGCGGTATGTTGCCGTCGCCGCTGTAATCAGTTCCAAGCGGTTTTTCGGTCAGCGTTCGCCTGACCGCCAATCGCATGTTTGCAAAATCAGTTCGAGCTTTGAATAACTCAACAACACGCTCATCGAGCATTAAATCAGCGAACAATTGCCGCACCGCCGTTCTTCGCTCCAGCAGAAAGTCTTTTACTTCTGCAAAGTTCCCACCGCCCTGCGGCAATGCGTATTCTGATCCGCTTAATAAATCAGCGGCCTGCTCGAAACTTCCAGAGTTGGCCATATCGAGTAAAGCAGCTCTGCTTAGCATCTGAGTTTCAAGCGAGCGTACCTGCGCCGCCTGGAACGCGTATTGCCAGTCTTCTTCGCCGACTGACGGGAACGTGTGAAAATCAATAACAGGTTGTTCAGCAACTTTGGTCATTTATTTATTTTTCTGGATTCCTGCTTTCGCAGGAATGACAAACGGTTATTTAATTCTCAAACAGTATCTTTGCAAGGTCAATTTCCAGTTCCTTGCGTGCCAAATCGAGCAATACGTCAACAGAGACGTTGGTTTTTATTTTTCCGCGTTTTAAGATAAATCCGGCTCCCAGATTCTGTTTTTCTTTGGACAATTTCAGATTGCCTTTGAAGCCGGGACCTAATTCGCGGTTTACCTTCTTTATGAAATCGTGGTCGATACGTTTTTCATTCGTATCAATAATCACCTCTTCGTCTCCGGTTTCAACGGCATCGATTATTAGTTTCTTACAAAGTTCCTGATATTCCTTGTCCGGCAGATTTTGCATTTGCCGGCGCGCCTGCTCAAAGACCTCGTCGAGTATTTTTCTCTTCTCGGCTAAATACTCTTTTGCAATATCCATTCTGGCCGCTGCGAGGACATGCGACTTTTTATCGTCGGCGGCCTTTTTAGCAAGAATCTCCGATTGCTTTTTGTACTCGTTAGATTCTTCGTTGATTTTGGCCTGTTCGGCAGCCTCTATCTCATCGGCCTGCTGCTTTACCTTTTGGGCCTCGGCTTTGGCATCGGCCAAAATCTTCTCTACCACCTGTTCAGCTTCCATAATTTTGCTTCTCGTATTTTTATATCATTTATATTTTTCAATATTAAGCTGCCGTGGGCCAGTTAATACCTTTGAGTAGAATAAACATCGTTACAAGTAATCCAAGAACAGCGTATACCTCAACCATAACAGCATAGACAACACCTGCCTTAAAAGCCATCTCGGGTCTTTTGGCTGCCATCAGAATACCACCGGAACAAACCTTTCCCTGATGTATGGCGCTCATTAAGCCGGCAAAGGCAATAGGCAAACAGGCAGCTAAAACCTGCATGCCAAGCTTGACGGTTACTTCAGGCGGGCCGCCCTCGCCAAAAAAGTTGAGATTCAACATCACGAGGAATGCCGCCAAAAAACCATAGAATCCCTGCGTTCCGGGTAGCACCACCATGATAAACATCTGCCCATACCTTTCCGGTTTTTCGCTCAAGACGCCGGTGGCACTCCTGCCAGCGATACCAATGCCAATTGCTGAGCCAATACCGGCGAATAAAGCTGCCATTCCCGCACCTAACAAAGCCAATGTCATTCCATAATCCATTTTTCCTGACCTGCCTTTCCTTCCTTAAAAAACATCAGACATCTTTTTTAATATAAATGTGCTTATATCCTTTACTCAACGGCTCAAACGATTTTCCGCCGCCGACAATGAATTTAGGGAAAAATTCCACATACTGAAGTCTTAAAGTATGAACAAACGCACCTAATGCATTTATTGCTATGTTAAATCCGTGCCCTCCGACAAGCACTAATATCATCGCAACAACACCAATACCGTAAGGTATCTCACCTGCTATTTTTGCAATAATGTTTATTGCCATTGCCAGGCCAGCGGTAACCATACCAAGCGCCATCAATCTTAAGTAGCTAAGGACATCTCCCATATAAAATATAGCGCTGAACAAATTATACACCCCCATGCCTAATCGGCCTCCCAATCCGCCTTCGCGATGGCTGAACAGCAAAATAGTAACTGCGGGGGCAAGTGCGAGGTAGCCGAATAATTGACCAGCTTGGGCCGAGATAGTACCGAACTTACTCGCCAGGAACAGCACAATCGAATTTATCATAATCAGCCAGGTTGCCTGGTCACATATTGCTGTAACGTATTGTTTTTGTTTTAAGTTATGTATAAATGCAATCGCCAATCCCGTCATAATCTGGAAATATCCAAGCCCCAGAGATAAATAGAAGAAAATCATCGGTTTCTCTAGCGGGTCAAACCACATCATCTTTTCCCGTAGCGGTTTCAACGGAGGTATGAACTGCTGGATTGCGTCACCGAACCAT
This sequence comes from Phycisphaerales bacterium, assembly GCA_050117705.1. GTDB lineage: Bacteria > Planctomycetota > Phycisphaerae > Sedimentisphaerales > Anaerobacaceae > NIOZ-UU13. The sequence goes on along the minus strand of JASFMF010000164.1, from coordinate 2,632 downwards.
CCACCTGTAAGTGCGCCCGCCAAGACGGTTGCGGCAGAACAAATCCCTAACATCCACATCAGTTTCTTGTCGCCCTGCATCTTCTTTATAAAGAAAATCATTAATACAATCAGGACCAGCCCGTAACCTGCATCGGTCAAACATAATCCGAAGAACAAAGCAAAGAACGGCGCCAGAAATGCCGTCGGGTCGACTTCAAAATGTTGCGGCATACCGTAAAGCCGGGTTATCACCTCAAAAGGTCTTATGGCTCTCTTATTTTCTATCTCGACGGGTATCTCTTCGTCTTCGGCCGGTTCGATTTGTGCCAGGCTTGATGCCTCGAAACCGGAAACTAATTTCTCCAGACGTGAATAGTCTTTTTTCTTCACCCAGCCTTCTAAAATGACTGTGTGTTCAGTGGTCGGGGCGGTGTCCCTGGCCTGTTCTCTATCGAGAAGGTTCATGTGATGGTCGCTTAGAATCTCGAGATTAAGCAGGTTCTCAGACAACGTGCGGACATCCTGAGTGAGGTTCTGCAGTTGTTGTTGCGCCTGGTTAAGCTTTTTAATGTGTGTATCAATTAATTCGGTGACTGTGCCCGTCATCGGCTCAAAGTTCACAGGCTCAAACTCGGACGAACGCAGCAGCTTCTGTACAGCTTCGGCATTTTCTTTGAAAGCAACGATAAGACAGGCGCACCTGTTGGCAGCAGTTCCTACTTGCTGAATAACTGCACCAGAGACGCTTAGCTGTTCTTTTATTTGCTCGTAATGCCGACATGGAATGAATCCAGCCCAGCAGGCGGCATTATGAAGATTGTTGATTTCTTCTACGGGGCTTTCGAGAGAATCCCACGGTTCGAGCATATCCAGGGTGTTATGGAGGTGTTCAATGTCACTTCTGGTTTTATCCATCGAGGATTCAATCTGCTCGCACTGTTCGATTGTATTTATAATTGTCTGGTCGGAAACGGCTTTGTTATATGATTGCTCGTCAATAACGGTTCGCGGTGCAAGAGCGGCGGCAAGGCCCTTTTTGGCCTGCGCGTAATTATTAAGAAATATAATGCTTTTTTCCAGCCGGCTCAGCAGTTTTTCGGTATCTCTCGAAAGTTCGACCGGGGCACTTATATCGGGGAAATCTTTGCTGACCGCTGCCTGTTCCGCATTGAGTACCTGGCAAATGCCCTCACCCTGCAAGGCTTCGAGAAGCTCGGAAGCCTGCGTGCGGTGGCTGACAATCATGACTTTTGCCATTCGTGTAATGGCCATAGCTTAGCCTCTCAAGTACTCCATTACTCTTGCAGCCGCAGAGGCTATTTTACTACCGGATTTATCGCGCAACTGCCGGCGCTGGTTCTCGGCCTGCGTTTTAAGGCTTTGGACTTCCGCCTCGGCCTCAGACCGTGCTTCGGCGACAGCATTGTTGATTGCTTTCTTTCTTTGCTGCTCGGCCTGAGTCATAGCTGCAAGGCGGTCCTCTTTGGCTTTTTCAGCCTGCTTGACCGATTCGGCTTTGGCGATTTCGATGATTTCCTGCGCTTGAGCCTCGGCCTGCTTGATCTTTTTTATTAGTTCCATTTCTATCTCTTAATACTTAAGCCCCATATTATGCGGTTAGACTATACTATTATTCGGCAAATCACAACATGTAACCGGAATAAATTTTTTGTTTATAAGAGTTTATCTACCTTTACTGCAAGTTGTTTTACATGTTCGAGCGATTTTTGGAATTGCTCCTTCTCGGATTTATTCAAATCAAGCTCAATCACCTTCTCAACACCGTTTTGGCCGAGTATAAGGGGAATCCCTACGAAATATCCCCCGACACCATATTCACTCTCACAATAGGCACAACATGACATTACGGCCTTCTTATCTTTGAGTATCGCTTCTGCCATTTTAACTGCGGCGGCGGCGGGGGCGTAATACGCACTGTAACCGAGTAAATTGACCACTTCTATGCCACCTTTTCGTGTTCTTTCAATCAATTGGGCTATTTTGTCCTCTTTGAGAAGTTCGGTAAGCGGTATTCCACCGATAGATGTGAATCTGGGCAAAGGAACCATATCATCACCATGTCCACCCATCAATACGCACTTGATATCTTCAACGCTTACGCCCAGCTCAGCGGCAAGGAAACAGCAGAATCTTGCCGAATCCAGGCCGCCTGCCATTCCCATAATCTTGTTTTTAGCGAAATCCGTAACTTTTGCGGAGGCGTAAACCATTGCATCAAGAGGATTACAAATCACGATAACAATACTATTAGGGCAGTATTTGGCTGTTTTTTCGCTGACATCCTTAACGATTTGGGTGTTTTTGGCGAGCAGGTCGTCCCGGCTCATGCCCGGTTTGCGTGGTAGGCCGCTTGTGATAATAACGATATTACTATCGGCTGTTTTTTTCCAGTCGCAGGTGCCCGTCAGGCCGCAGTCGTAAAGCTGAACGGGAGCAGCTTCGGCGATGTCAAGGGCCTTGCCTTCGGCGAGCCCTTCAACTATATCGAGCAGAACAATATCTCCGAGCTGTTTCGTTGCGGCAATGTGGGCGGCAGTCGCACCAACATTACCGGCACCTACTACTGTTATCTTGTTCCTTGCCATGTATGTAACCTCAACAGATTCCCTGCAATTTCCTTACTGTTATTT
>JASFMF010000163.1:0-5048 GCA_050117705.1 Phycisphaerales bacterium | reverse complement strand
AAAACAATTAAAGAAGGTTTGGATAATGAGTGAAATGAAACAAGGTAAAATAGTCAAGGTCGCAGGGCCTGTTGTTGTTGCCGAAGGTATGGCCGGTACGCGAATGTACGATGTTGTCCGTGTGAGCGAATTGAACATCATAGGTGAAATCGTCGAATTGCACAGTGACTTGGCTTCGATTCAGGTCTATGAAGAGACTACCGGTATAGGTCCGGGCGAGCCTGTGGTTGATACAGGGGCGCCCCTGAGTGTTGAGTTAGGTCCCGGCCTGATTGAAAGCATTTACGATGGTATCCAAAGGCCCCTGAACTCACTTGTGGATGTCGAAGGCGAATTTATGAGCAGGGGCAGTGACATGCCCGGCCTGGACAGGCAAAAGAAATGGCACTTTACACCCAAAGTAAACGATGGAACAAAAGTCAGCGCTGGTGATATTGTTGGCACTGTACAGGAAACTTCGCTTGTCGAGCACAGGATTATGATACCTTTCGGTGTAGAGGGAACTGTGCAAAGAATAAATGAAGGTGATTACACGGTCGAGGAAATCATTGGTGTTGTTGTTTCGGATGATGGTACCGAGACCGAATTAAAACTAATGCAGAAATGGCCTGTCCGTAACGCAAGAATGACATCAAGAAGACTCGCACCGAACAACATTCTTATTACGGGCCAGCGTGTAATCGATACCTTTTTCCCAACGACCAAGGGCGGCACAGCCTGTGTGCCCGGGCCCTTCGGAACAGGTAAGACAGTAGTTCAGCATCAGTTGGCCAAGTGGGTCGATGCCGATATAGTTGTTTATGTCGGCTGCGGCGAGCGCGGCAATGAAATGACCGATGTATTGACCGAATTCCCCGAACTAAAGGACCCGCACAGCGGCGAGCCTTTAATGCGGCGGTCGGTTCTGATTGCAAATACATCGAACATGCCAGTAGCGGCCAGAGAAGCCTCGGTCTATACCGGAATCACAATCGCTGAATATTTCCGTGATATGGGTTATGTTGTTGCCCTGATGGCCGACAGCACAAGCCGATGGGCCGAAGCGATGCGTGAAATATCGACCCGACTGGAGGAAATGCCCGCAGAGGAAGGCTACCCTGCTTATTTAGCCGCTCGAATTGCAGCATTTTATGAAAGGGCCGGCCGGGTCCAGTGCTGCGGCAGCCCCGAAAGAGAAGGAGCTTTATCAATTATCGGCGCTGTAAGCCCTCCAGGCGGCGACCTTTCCGATTCCGTCGTGCAGGCGACACTGCACGTAGTCAAGGTGTTCTGGTCACTCAAAGGCGAACTTGCCTATCAGCGACACTTCCCGGCGATCGACTGGCTGACTTCATACAGTTTCTATAAGCAGTATCTCAAGGAATGCTTCGAGGACAAGGAAAAAGGCCAAGAAATGGAACAAATGGCCACCGAAGCAATGAGTTTGCTCGAACAGGAGGCCGAGCTTCTTGAGATAGTCAGGCTGGTCGGCGCAGAAGCACTGTCACCGCAGGACAGGTTCGCACTCGAAACATCCAGGTCCATACGTGAAGACTTCCTGCATCAGAATGCTTTCCATGAGGTCGATACATTTACCCCGATGGATAAGCAGTACGAAATGTTAAAGAATGTCCTGCATTTCCACAAACAGGCTTTGGCGGCCATTGAGACCGGTGTTGAAACGGCGGATATTTCCAAATTACCTGTCCGTGAGGAAATCGCAAGAGCGAAGTACATACCACATGAATCTATAAATAAAGTTGCTGAGATAAGGAATACTATCGACGAGCAGATGAAACAATTGCAGCCCTCAGCAGTTTCTTAAATAAGGTGGATGAATATAAACATCCACACATAAACAAAAACGGGAGTTTAAGATGCCGGCAATAAAAGAGTACCAAACAGTAATAGATATCTCCGGTCCCTTGATGATGGTCGAGATGGTTGATGAAGCTAAGTACGGGCATATCGTTGATATTGAACTCGGAGATGGCTCCATCCGTCACGGCCAAATCCTGCAGGTCGAGAACGACAAAGTTCTCGTTCAGGTCTTCGAGGGTACGCGGGGTATTGACGTTAAAAAGAGCACCGTTCGGTTTTTGGCCAAGCCTCTGGAATTAGCAGTTTCGCCTGATATTTTAGGCAGGGTCTTCAGCGGTCTTGGCGAGCCGAAAGATGATGGTCCCGCTATTATCCCTCAGAAAAGGCTGGACATTAACAGCAAGCCTATTAATCCCTTTGCCCGCGACTATCCGAACGAATTTATCCAGACCGGCATATCGACAATCGATGGCCTGAATCCGCTGGTGCGAGGGCAAAAACTGCCGGTATTTTCAGGCTCCGGCCTGCCGCATGACCAGATAACCGCTCAATTGGCTCGGCAGGCAACCGTTTTAGGAAAAGGCGAAGACTTCGCAGTAGTATTCGCAGCAATGGGAATCACATTCGAGGCGGCACAATTCTTTATCGACGACCTGCACCAGACCGGCGCTATCGAGCGCGCGGTCATGTTCGTGAATTTAGCGAACGACCCGGCGATTGAGCGTATTGCGACGCCGCGGTTCGCACTTACGGCCGCGGAGTATCTGGCGTTCGAGCTGGATATGCACGTGCTGGTTATCCTGAACGATATGACCAACTATTGTGAGGCGCTTCGTGAAATCAGTGCGGCCAGAAAGGAAGTGCCCGGCCGGCGAGGGTATCCGGGTTATCTCTATACGGACCTTGCGACTATTTACGAAAGGGCCGGTCGAATAAAAGGTAAAAAAGGCTCGATTACGATGGTGCCGGTATTGACGATGCCGGAGGATGATAAAACGCATCCGGTGCCGGACCTGACGGGCTATATTACCGAAGGGCAGATAATTCTGTCGCGGTCGTTACACAGAAAGGCCGTGTCGCCGCCGGTCGATGTGTTGCCGAGTCTTTCACGACTCAAAGACAAGGGTATCGGCGAAGGCAAGACCCGCGAGGACCATGCGGACCTTTATAATCAGCTTTATGCGGGTTATGCACGAGGGAAAGAATGCCAGGAGCTGGCGACTATTATGGGTGAGGCGGCACTTTCAGAAGAAGATAAAAAGTATATGACCTTTGCCAATAAGTTCGAGGCCGAATACGTCTCGCAGGACTATTATGAAAACCGCACGGTCCATCAAACGCTCGACCTCGGATGGGAGCTGCTCAGTATGTTCGAGAACGCGGAGCTTAAGCGTATCGATGTCAAGCTCATAGAAAAGTATATGCCGCAGTTCCGTAAGGGTGCATCGGGGCAAAAAGCTTCTGCCGGCGAAACGGAAGAATCGAAGCAGGAGCAGGCGGAGGATGATTCGGACGAGTCTGAAAAAGAGGAAAACGGCGAGGCAGAGGAGGCCAAAGTAAGTGTTAGCTAATGTAAATGCGACAAGGATGGAATTGCTGAGGCTGCGTAAGCGTGTGGCGCTTGCCAGCCGGGGACATCGTCTGCTCAGCGAAAAAAGAGACGAGATATCCCGGCAGTTGATTCAGATTGCCCGAGATATTCAGCCGCTGCGTAAAAAAGTCGAAGCGGAGCTTTTGGAAACTTGCAGGCGTTTTATGCTGGCTCGTGCGACGATGGAGCCGGAAGATACGAAGGCCGCCCTTGAGGTTCCGACGAAGAAGTTCAGCTTAGCTATTTCGTTCGCCAATATAATGAATGTGAGAGTTCCTAAGCTGGCCAAGGAGATGGAGGGTGACATTATATGCTACGGCTTTGCAACGACATCCGGTGAGATGGATGTTGCGCTGCTTGCCCTCGAACGCGCCTTTGACAGTTTGATTGAATTGGCTGAAAAGGAAAAGCAGGCACGTTTGCTCGCTGTTGAGCTTCAGATGACCCGCCGGAGGGTCAATGTTTTAGAGCACGTCGTCATCCCCGAACTTCACGAGACTATCAGGTTCATTTTCGATAAGCTGGCCGAGGCCGAACGTGATAACATTTCCCGCCTGATGAAAATCACCGATATCATTAGAGGATGATCCGTCGCTCCGCTCAAATCCTAAATTCTAAGCACGAAATCTGAAACAAATACAAATAACCAAAATATGAAATTCAAAACGAGATTTTGTTAGTTGGCCAGATTTCTCCGCTCACTTCACTTCGGCCCACCTTGGGCGTGCTCAAAGCAGAAATGACGACGAAATGGATTCCTGTTTTCACAGGAATGACAATTTGGTGATTTTGTTAGAGTTTCTTGAGATTGCTGTTATTTGTGGTATATTCAGAGAAAAAGCTAATGAAAAACTAATAATTCCCTAACAATATGTTAACACAAAAAAAGTAAAAGAGAGATATGCCAAAAGAAAATATTCTAATCGTAGATGATGAGGAAGACGTGCTTGAGCTGGTTCGATATAACCTCGATAAGAACGGCTATAAGGTCGAGACGGCAATCAGCGGCGAGGAGGCTTTGACGAAAGCAAGAACCAAGCTGCCTGATTTGATGATTCTGGATTTGATGCTTCCCGGAATCGACGGTCTGGAGGTCTGCAAGATAGTGAAGAACGATGCCAAGACGCAGAATATCCCTATCATAATGCTTACCGCCAAGGGCGAAGAGGCCGACATTGTCACCGGCCTGGAATTAGGGGCCGATGATTATGTTACCAAGCCGTTCAGCCCTAAAGTCCTTATTGCCAGAGTGAGACGGATTCTGCACAGGAACATAGCGCGTGATCTGGAAAAGGCGCCGCTGAAGATTCACGAATTGACTATAGACCCGGCACGCCGGCAGGTGCTAATCAAAAACAAGCCGGTGGACCTGACTTTTACCGAGTTCAATATCCTTTATACGTTAGCCAGAAGGCCGGGGCTGGTTTTTACGCGATACCAGATTGTCGATGCGCTGCACGGGGATGATTATCTGGTTACGGACAGGGCGGTGGATGTTCAGATAGTCGGGCTTCGGAAAAAACTGGGGCAATGCAGCAAATATATCGAGACTGTTCGCGGTGTCGGATATCGCTTTAAGGATTAATGGATGATTAAAAAGCGATTGCTACGGCAACTTTATCCATCCTTCCTGCTGATTATTATTATTTCAGTGGTC
>JASFMF010000162.1:0-5050 GCA_050117705.1 Phycisphaerales bacterium | reverse complement strand
ATAATTTGAACTATATTTACACAAAAACCGCACTATTAAATACAAAACAGTTTTATCAGTCAAGAAAATACCGTACTCCAGGACAGACGGCAGCATCGAACTTATTGACAGGATTTCACAAAGTTGCTAATTTATTTTTATGATTCACGCTCTCAAAATTAAGACTGTATCAGTTTCCAGTCTCCCGGAAGCAACGAAGCTATCCTTTATCTTCTGCTTTCTGTCTTCTGTCCTGCTGTGTTTATATACAACAGGTTGTAAAAAGCCTGAAGAAAAGCCGATATGGGAAGAAGTTAAAATCGGTGACCTGGCACCCCGCAAGTCTGATAAGCCACCTTCAGCGCGACTACTAAAGACTATAAACTTCGACCTGCATATCCTTGAAATGCCGGCCGACAACATTCATAAACTTGACGATATCCGCAAGACCTTATACACAAGACCTATACGATATAACAGCGAGCATGCTTTCGGCGCCAATTCATTTTCGGTCTGCTTCGGCCAATTAAGAATGTGGAATGAAGTCTATAGTCTGTTGCTTGACGCTGATAGTAAAAAAATAGCGAAAACACTATTGATGCTCACCGACAATCAGACTGAGGACATTACAATTGCCGGAATAAGCAGCCCAAGAACCATTTTCTTCAAATCAATCTACGGCTCAAGGGAAGGAGCAAATGTAGGCCCCGGCGTTCTTATCCTGAGAATAAAAACGCAAAAAGTCCCGAGTTCAAGAGGTGTAACCGATGTTACCGCCTATCCCGTATTCTCTCCACCGATAACAAGAAGCACAATCCCGGAATTAGACGCCCGTGTAAAAAGACGAGAATTTACCTTTAGCTCAGCCGCCTTCGGGTTGAAAATGAGTCCTGGTGATTTTATACTTTTAGGCCCCAAAGAATACAATAGCGACCAAACATCTTTAGGCAGCATGTTCTTCAGTAATCCTCAGGGCAGCTTGTTCCCGAATGAAAATGAAGGCGAGTCATCTGTATTCAAAAACGCCGTTAGAATATTCCTGCTCGTTTGTACCAACATAAATGACTGACCTCCGTATGCTCAATCCAACAGTGATATTATCTCGATGCAATGACTACAATCCATCTGGGATTGCCGAAGCACTACAAAAACAATTCGAGCTCCTCGGAGGTCTGGGCAAATTTGTAAAGCCGGGCGATACCGTCCTGCTCAAGCCAAATTTCATCGCTCCAAGGTCCCATCGCTACGCCACCCAAACACATCCAACTGTTATCATTGAGATAGCCCGACTATTAAAAGATTTCGGCGCCAAACCTTTTGTCGGTGACTCACCCGCCTGGAGTAACGCATTTGCATGTGTTAAGTCACTAAGGCTGGAGGAACCGCTAAAAAAACTCTCAGTGCCCGTAAAACAGCTTAATAAACCAACATGGCATCATATTGGAACTAAAAACACCAGAGTCGGTATAAGTTCGGTTGCGCTCGAAGCCGACGTTATTATAAACCTGCCGAAATTCAAATCTCATCAGCAACTGGTAGCAACATTTGCCGTCAAAAATATGTTTGGATGCGTCTCAGGCAAGCACAAAGCACTCTGGCACTTTAGAAAAGGCGGAAATACCGATGATTTCTGCCAATTTCTTATCGATATATATCAATCCTTAAAACCCGCCCTTACCATCATAGATGGTATTGAAGCAATGGACGGCCCAGGCCCAATTCGCGGCAGAACAAGACCACTTGGCTGGCTCATCGGAGGCACCGACCCAATCGCCTGTGAAACAATTTGCGCAAAACTAATTGGTATCGAGCCGGACGACGTACCTATCATAAAAACAGCAAAACAAAGCGACTTCGGCTGCTCAGACCCAAATAAAATCGAAATCAAAGGCGACGATTTCCCCAAAGATGTATGCACAGATTTTCAATTACCCAAACTAATCCCAATCCGCTTCTCATTGCTCCATGTCTGTAAAAGCATCTCCAAACAGATACTCCTTCTCACCAAATCCACCATCAAAAAACTTCAGCGGGACAGCAGTTAATCCCCTGTGACCATTATATGTCAATCTCCTGCCGACATTGACAGAAGCCCTTTATTTAACTAATATCCTCTTTATGGAAAATAAATCCATAAACATTCTCGGCATTGAGAGCAGTTGTGATGAAACAGCCGCGGCTGTAGTTGCCGATGGACGAATCGTAAAATCCTCTGTAGTCGCTTCACAAACCAAACTGCACGAAAAATACGGCGGCGTCGTTCCTGAAATTGCTTCCCGAGCACATATCGAAAAAATATACCCCGTCATCAAAGAAGCAATTGAACAGGCTAATGTAGATAAAGACAATATCGATGCAATTGCCATCGCAAATCAGCCGGGGCTTACCATTGCCCTGGTCGTCGGCGTTACCGCCGCCAAGACCCTCAGTTTCACCTGGGAAAAACCTTTGATTGCAATCAATCATCTGCACGCTCACCTGCAGTCGGCGATATTGTCGGAGGAAAAATTAGAACTTCCCGCTGTTGCACTCATCGTATCAGGTGGACATACTAGTCTTTATAATTATCATTCGCCGCTGGAACCTGAACTATTAGGTTCCACTATTGACGATGCAGCCGGCGAGGCGTTCGACAAAGTAGCAACAATCTTAAAGCTACCTTATCCCGGTGGGCCCAGTATCGAAAAGGCAGCAGCGGATGGAGACCCTAAAGCAATAAAATTCCCCCGCTCAATGCTGGGTCGGGAGTCACTGGATTTTTCGTTCAGCGGTATAAAAACAGCAGTTTTATATCATTGCCGAGGTCAGGATATGAAAGGCGAAGACAAGGTCGATTCGATGAATCAACAGGAGATCGCCGATATCGCAGCTTCGTTCCAGGCGGCAGTGGTTGACGTCCTTGTGAAAAAAACACAGCGCGCCGCTAAAAAAATCGGAGCCAAAACCGTATTGTTAGGCGGCGGAGTAGCTGCCAACAATAAATTACGCACCGATTTACAAAAAATGTGCGACAACACTACCCCACCGACAAAACTGCTGGTTGCACCAAAACAATATTGCACTGACAACGCAGTTATGGTAGCTTCTTTGGCATACCATAAATACAAAGTCGGTATTTTCGCAGATTTGTCTCTTGAACCTAAAGCATCCGGCTAAAATAAATTACAATTCACGAAAAACAAATAAAGGCAGGTGAAACATTCGAGCTGAACAACTCAAAGAATTATTAGAACATGTTAAAAACGGACAGCTCGACATCGAACAGGCGGTCGAAAAACTTCGCCACCTGCCGTTCGAAGAGCTGGGTTTTGCCTGTATTGACCACCATCGTCAAATCCGCCGGGGCTTTCCGGAAGTTATCTTCTGCCCCGGCAAATCAACCGACCAGATTATAAAAATCTTCGAAAGCCTTGCAGCAAAAGGTAACAACGTATTAGCTACAAGAGCCAAGTTGGACGTTTTCGAGGCATTAAAAAAATCGGGCAAGTTTCCACAGGCTCGATATGAAGAATCAGCCAAAGCAATTGTCCTTGAACAAAAAGAGCTTCCCCCTTCTAAAACTATCCTGCCGATAGTAACCGCAGGAACCGCAGATTTACCGGTCGCCAGCGAAGCAAAAGTTACCGCCGAGATTATGGGCCAGCGCACAGAGCTGATTTGCGACGTCGGAGTTGCCGGCCTGCACAGATTATTTAAACACCTACCCAAGCTTCAAAACGCAAATATAGTTATTGTTATAGCCGGGATGGAAGGCGCTCTTGCAAGCGTCGTTGCAGGTTTGGTAAGCTGTCCGGTAATCGCAGTACCAACCAGTGTTGGGTATGGCTCCAATTTCGAGGGGCTCTCGGCCCTGCTGACTATGCTCAATAGCTGCGCTTCCGGCGTAACTGTCGTTAATATCGACAATGGCTTTTCCGCAGCCGTCACAGCTACCTTGATAAATAAAAAAATAGAAGCAAACGAAAAATGAAATAATCGAAGAGAAAAGGAATGCAGATAATCGATACAATTCCAAAACTAAAACCGAGGGCTTCGGATACCCATAAGGGAGATTTCGGTAAGGTTTGTATTATCGCAGGCAGTCTGGGTATGAGTGGAGCCGCCGCTCTTGCTGGCCGAGCCGCCCTGCGTTCCGGTGCAGGCCTTGTGCGGGTGGCAACACCCAAAAGTGTCTTGCCAATAATCGCTTCAATAGAGCCATCATTTACTACAATCGCCCTACCTGAAGATAGTCACGGCCGAATATCAGCAAAAGCAATCAATACCATCCTTGAAACTATTAGTGAAAACGATGCATTGGCATTCGGTCCGGGTGTAGGTATCAGCGGCGCGCTTCGTTCTATTCTCGAAACGCTTCTCGAACAGGACCAGCTCCGCCTGATTATTGACGCTGATGGCTTGAATAACTTAGCCGGCATAAAAGACTGGCACTTAAACCTTAAAGCAAAGCTGATTCTAACACCTCATCCCGGCGAAATGAAAAGAATATGGTCAAGCATTTTCAGAGAACAACCGCCGGTCGACCGTCAGCAACAAGCCATCCAATTAGCTCAGCAAACTAAAACCGTCGTAGCCCTCAAAGGCGCAGGAACAGTTGTTACCGACGGCGATAAAGTCTATATTAACAAAACCGGTAATCCCGGTATGGCAACAGCAGGCTCAGGCGATGTCTTAACAGGAGCTATAACTGCGCTTGCAGGCCAGGGCTTAAGCGACTTCGACGCCACCGTTTTAGGCGTTTACATCCACGGCTTAGCCGGTGACATCGCTGCAGAAAAACTCGGCCAGGTCAGTCTGATAGCTACTGACATTATCCAAGCATTAAGTGAAGCTTTTACAAGATGTTAAGTTTCATTCGTACGCATTTAATTTTATTGCGAGCAGTGACAAAATAATTATAATGGTACAAATTTAAGAAGTTCGAAGTAAAAGAGATGAGTTAGAGCGATAGTAAAAGGAAAGGATTTATTATGGAATTTAATCCTCTGGATATTGCCGTATTTTTGGGTTTCATCGCCGCGGTTATTATAATCGGGCTTTGGAAAAGCCGGCACGAGAAAACCAGCGAGGA